>JANMSA010000298.1:0-6891 GCA_031388865.1 Acidobacteriota bacterium
GTGCATTCTATTCTCGACCCCGATGTCCATCGACCTGCAAACGCTCCTCGAGGAAACGGGCGCGCTGCTGACCGGCCACTTCCGCCTCTCCTCCGGGCTGCACAGCCCGAACTATGTGCAGTGCGCGAAGCTCCTCGAGCACCCGCGTAACGCGAAGGCCATCGGCGCCGCGCTCGGCGAAAGCGTGCGCGGGCTCAACGTACAGAAAGTCGTTGCCCCCGCTCTGGGAGGTGTCCTCGTGGGGTACGTGGTGGCGGAGGCGCTGGATCTGCCGTTCGTGTTCACGGAGAGGAAGGACGGCCAGATGACCCTCCGCCGCGGATTCTCCATTGGCGATGATGAGCGCGTTGTGATCGTCGAAGACGTCGTCACGACGGGGAAGTCGACCCGTGAGACGGCGGATGTGATCGCGCAACAGGGCGGCGTCGTGGCCGGCTTCGCGTCCATCCTGAATCGCAGTGGCCGTACGAACCCGTTTGCCGCTCCTTATGAGGCGCTACTCGCGCTGAACCTGGACACGTACGATCCAGCTGATTGCCCGCTATGCGGGCAGGGTGTGCCGCTCGACGCGCCCGGGTCGCGGTTCAGCAGATGATCGAAGTTCTCTCATCGGACGGCGAAGAAGCGCAGGTTCGCGTCGACGGGCGTGTGGCCATGGTCCCCTACGTGATTCAGGGCGGAGCAGTGAGTTTCGCTTTGGACGGAGAGATCTACTTCGTCGAGCTCGAGCAGAAAGGCGCGCGAGCGCGCCAGCGCCACCGGGACCATTCGATGGAGGCGCCGATGCCGGGCTCGGTCCTCCGAATTCTGGTCGCCCCCGGAGACGTTGTTGCAAAAGGAGCCCCGCTGCTGATCCTCGAGGCCATGAAGATGGAGCACCAGATCACCGCGCCGCGCGACGGCACGATCGCCTCAGTGAACTGCAAAGAGGGGGAACTGGTGGCGCCGGGCGTTGACTTGGTAACGATGAACGATGAACGATGAACGATGAACCAAGACGGATGGGCGTTCATCGTTCATCGTTCAGGACCAGCGACGAGCGATCCTATGAAAATCAACGTAGACACCGTCAAACTCGTAGAAGTCGGTCCGCGTGACGGCCTGCAGAACGAGAAGGTCACGATCCCGACGCAGACGAAGATCGCTTACATCACCGCGCTCGGTGACGCAGGTCTGCGCGTCATCGAGGCAGGCGCGTTCGTGAGTCCGAAGTGGGTACCGCAGATGGCCGACACGGCCGAGGTGTATCGCGAGATTCCGAAGGACCCCGGTGTCGAGTATCCGGTGCTCGTCCCCAACATGCGTGGACTGGAGCGTGCGATCGAAGCCGGTGTGACGTCGATCGCAATCTTCACTGCCGCTTCGGAGGCGTTCAACACACGCAACATCAACATGTCCATCGACGAGTCCTTCGAGAACTACACGCCGGTCGCGTTGCGTGCGCGCTCCGAGGGCATGCGGGTTCGCGGTTATGTCTCGACCGCGTTCGGCTGTCCCTACGAGGGGGATGTTGCACCGGAGAAGGTGCTGGAGGTGTCCGCGCGACTGCTGGACATCGGCTGCTATGAAGTCTCCATCGGCGACACCATCGGCGTCGGCACTCCGATGCAGGTGCAGGGCGTGATCGGAATTCTTCTGCAGGTCATCCCCGCTTCACGGTTGGCGATGCACTTTCATGACACGCGTGGCACCGCTCTGGCGAACACGCTCGCGGCTCTGGAGATGGGCATCTCCACTTTCGACGCGTCCTCCGGTGGTCTCGGCGGATGTCCTTACGCGCCAGGCGCCTCCGGCAATCTGGCGACGGAGGACCTCGTGTACATGCTGAACAGCATGGCCATCGAGACCGGCGTCGATTTGAACCGCCTCGTGCAGGCCTCGACGATCATCGCGCCTTACATCGATCACCCACTGCCGGGCCGGTACCTGCAGGCCTGCACCAGAACGACAGTGCCCGTTGCTTCGGGCGCGGCCGTACAATGAGTGTCGCGGAGCAGTTTCGTGGCGTGTGGCGTGATGGCTGGTACGTCGTTCCTCATCAAGTCGTGTTCCGGGACGTGGATGCTTACGGCCACGTCAACAACGCTACCTTCTTCTCGTACTTCGAGTGGGCCCGGACGCTGCTGTGGTTTGAGGTCGCAGGTTTCGGCGGAGCGACCGACATCGGCTTCATCGTGGCCCACGCCCAGTGCGACTTCAAACGTCAGATCGCGCTCGAGCCGATCGAGGTCTGCATTCGCTTCGGCCAGGTGCGCACGACCTCATTCGATACGCACTACGAGATTCGCAAGAGCGAGGGTCGTGAACTTGCGGCGAGCGGGAAGGTCACGGTCGTGTTGTACGACTGGGTCACGCGATCCAAGATTCCTGTCGGCGATGACCTGCGGAGGAAGATAGCCGAATGCAGCCGGGACGGATCCTGACGCACCCTGCCGTGGCGCGGAGACGGTTCGAAGAGATCGCTGCCGGCCCCGAGGCTCGACTCGACCTGGTCGAGGCCTCGCTCATCATCGATCTGGAGGAGAACCCCGCGCTCGACGTCGACTGCCATCTCGCTGCGGTCCAGGCGTGGAGCGAAGCGGTACGGCAGCGACTGGAAGGGTCGCGGCAGGTCGAGCGGATTGTTGAGACCATCAACCGGCTCCTCTTCGACGAGGAAGGCTTCCACGGTGAGGATGGCGACTACTACGATCCTGACAGCGCGTTCCTGAGCAAGGTCCTGGAGCGTCACGCGGGCCTGCCCATCACGCTCTCGGTGTTGTACATCGAGCTCTCCCGGCGCATCGGGATCGAGGCGGCGGGGGTCGCGCTGCCGGGGCGCTTTCTGGTGAAGTTCAGCGGACCGTTCGGAGTGATCGTTGTTGACCCGTTCGACGGCGGTCGCGTCCTCACGACGCTCGAGCTGCAGAGAATCCTCGATGGGATGTACGGAGGCGGAGTGCAGCTCCGTAAGCACCACCTTCGCGCGTTCACGCCCCGACAGATCCTGGCCCGCGAGCTCTCACAGCTCAAGGCGGCGTATCTCGCGCAGCACGACCTCGCCCGTGCTGCGGCGTCGATGGATCGGCTGCTCATTCTCGACGATCGCGATCCCTACGAGGTTCGGGACCGAGCGGCGCTGGCCATGCAGCTCCACTCCTATGCCCAGGCCATCGTGCTTTTCGAGCGCTACCTCTCGCTGATGCCCTCGGCAGACGACCGCTCCCGGATCCGCGAGCACGTCGCGTATCTCCGCGCCTGGCTCGACCAGAACTGAGGCGGTGACGGGTCAGCTTCCCTCACCACCCGCGCAAGAGCAGTCCTCACACCCCGCGATGACACCGCGAAGCCTCTGCTAACATACGGTTCCTCCGTGATCACCGGCTTCAACACTGACATCAAGCACAACGACAAGGTCTACCACGTGCAGACCGAAGATAAGGGTGTGGGCAATCCCTACATCGAGTCGCTCGTTTATGTTGGTGGGGAGATTCTGGCGTCCAAGAAGACTTCCTACGCCGAGCAACTCAAGAGCGGTGTCGACGATAAATGGATCGGCGGCCTGATGGAGCAGCAGCACCGCACGATGATTGCCGCCATCAAGCGGGGGCGGTTCGATCACCCCGCGGATGCCACGCGAGCGGGGCGCGACCCCATCACGGCCTCGACTCTATCGCAGCTGGCCGCGCTTCCGACGGTGGCTCTGGACGAAGAGCGGACCCTCGATCAGGTGGTCATCGACTACCTGGCATCGGAGGCAGAAAGCGAGCATCTCGAGCTGACGCTGCTGAACCAGGTGGACTTCTTTGCCGGTTCCGCGATCGAACTACGGGTGGCGGCACGGAAAAGTCTGTCTCAGACTCCAATCCCGGCCGCGGCCATCGAGGTCAAAGTCATCTCCACCACCGAGCCGCCGCGTGTGATTTTCCGAGGGACGACTGCCGCTGATGGCAGCGCTCTCGTCCGCTGTACGCTCCCATCATTCCGAGAAGGGACCGCCGCGGTGATCATTTCCGCCCAGAGCGCGATCGGAAACGACGAGGTCAAGCAGCTGGTGAAACGAAAAAAATAGTTGGCGGTTGGCAGTTGGTGGTTGGCAGAAGGTCGCCGCACGGCCACGGTTTTCTCCCGCCAACCGCCAACCGCCAACCAGTCTGGGCACCTTTCTTTCATACTCGCCCGCCGTGTTCCGCTCGAAGTTTGCCCGAACGCTCGCTCTCCTGGCGGGGATGGTGGCGACGATTTATCTCGTCGTCAGTCTTTTCCTTCCGTCGTCGCGCCGGCTGATCTTCGGCGTCGACAAGAATTCGGGCAAGGTACGCCTGGTCCAGAACCGCGTCACGTATCTGCCGCCGCACCAGTTCTACCGCCTCACTTTCGAGAAGCGGAATGGGGCTGCCCAGCGCGACGGGCTGGTGCGCATCCTGTCGAAAGAGCGTGTTCCGGTGGTGCTCAGCTACCGGCTCCGGTTCACGTTGCCGGGTGAGCGGCTGCCGGACTCGCGCGGCCTGGTGCGCGACGGGTGGAGTGCCTGGATCCGTTCGCGCGTGGCGGAGGCGGTATCCGCCGTGACCCAGCAGGTGCCGGTGGAGGAGCTGCTCTCTCCCACGTCACAGTTCGCGACGCAGCGGGACGCACTGCGCCGCGTGGTCGCGAGCCATCTGGCGCAAAGCGGGCTCCAGGTGACGGCTTTCGAGATCGCGCATATGGAGCCCGATCGCCGCGCTCTGCTCGAGTACAAGCGGCAGGAACTGCGCCGCAACGCGCGCGGGATCGCCGGCCGCGTGGCGATCTTCGCCATCGACGGAGCGGACTGGGAGCTGATCACGGAGCTGTCGAACGACGGTCGCATCCCGAACATCCGTGCGCTTGCGCAGGGGGGGACGACCGCGTCACTGCAGACGATCCAGCCGACGGTCTCCCCACTCGTGTGGACTTCCCTCGCCACGGGACTGACCCCAGACCGTCATGGCCTGATCGACTTCGTCGATCGCGCGTCGAAACGGCCCGTCGACGGCGGTACGCGCCGCTCACCCGCGCTGTGGGAGATCGCCGAGGCCTTTGGAAGGCGGTCCGTGGTCGTCAACTGGTGGTCTGCCTGGCCGGCGCGCACCGACAGCGCCGTCACGTTCGACTCGCCGGTGACGATGATGCCCGGGGCTCTGGAGCCAAAAGAGCTCCAGGGGCGCGTGGCGCCGCTGGTGGTCTCGCCGGAGTCGGTCGGCTTTGGACAGGTCGGACGCTTCCTGAACATCACCGGGGCAGAGTATGAAGAAGCAGTCGCCCGTGGAGGACCGAACGATCCTGTAAACCTGCTCCGCGAAACGCTCGCGAAGACCTGGACGGATCATCGCGTCGCAGTCAGCCTCTATCAGCAACAGGAACCGCTCGTGACGATGGTTTCGTACGAGGGGACCGATACGATCAACCATCTCTTTGCGCCGTATCACCCTCCCTTTCGCGAGGGGCTGGACGAGACGCAGTATCGAAAGTACTGGCCTTCTGTGGCGAACTACTACTCCGAGGTGGACCGGCTCATCGGGGAGTGGATGAAGGTGCTCAGCGACGACACGACGGTGATCATCGTTTCCGCGCACGGGTTCCGGTGGGGAAAGAACCGTCCCCGTACCCAGTCAGCCGGGCGCAGCGCACTCTCCGATCACCGCAATCCAGGCGTGTTCATCGCGTACGGCAACCATGTCGCGGAGTCGCGTGCAAGTCACTCACTCTCGATCTTCGACGTCGTCCCGACCGTGCTCTCCCTCCTCGGCCTTCCCAAGTCCACGGAGATGCCCGGCAATCATGCGCAATGGGTCTTCAGCGACATCGACCCGGTCACGTCCGTGCGCGTCGTGAGCTACGACGAGTTCTTCGCGGGACGTCCGGCTGGAGGTGCTGCGGTCGATCCCCAACGCTACACGCAGAAGCTGCAGGCCATCGGTCATCTCATCGACCCGTCCCGCATGCAACCTGTGTTCGACGAGGAAGACCAGCCCGTGCCAGCGGCGGCAGTCACGGCGCCGGGCCAGTGGGGTGCCTATGCGTACTGGAACAATCAGGGCATCGCGCTCCGGAAACAGAACAAACCACGCGAGGCGGGGGAAGCGTTTCAGCAGGCGATCGACCTCAACCCGACACGGCCGGCAGCGTATCTCAACATGGCCATGGTGCTGTTCGAACGGCAGCAGTACACCGCGGCCGACAACGTGTTCGTCATGGCCGTTCAGCGAGGCCTGCCGGGCGCGGAACGCTGGTTCGTCGATTTCGCCGCTCTCTATCGCTCGCAGAACATGACCACGCGTGCGATCAGCGTTCTCAACAAAGGCAAGCAGATCTTCCCGAACTCCTATCTGATCGCAGCGAACCTCGGCTCCGCTCTCGCACAATCGAAGCGCTACACCGACGCCCTGCCGGAATTCGAGCGCGCCCTGGGACTGCAACCTTCCTCCACGCTCGTGCTGAACAACCTGGCCGTCTTCTACGCGAGACAGGAGGAGTACAGCCGCGCGCTGGACTTCTGGAACCGCTCGCTCGCGATCGACGCCCGTCAGCCGAAGGTGAGGGAGCTGGCCGATGCGGCGCGCACGCATCTCTGACTCGAGTTTCCGAGTCTTACAGGCTCATAGGTTCACAGTCTCATGGGGAGCGCAGCCAAAAGCTCCTAGGTCGTGGCCGCTGGTGGCGGCACGTAGGGTGGCCGGTGGTGCGCGCGAAGCGAGCGCCCACCGGTCCGCATTTCAGTTGTGATGTCGACCCCGGCAGGGGTCGCGGAGGAACTGGGGATGCACCGCCGAGAGCGCGGTCCGCGACCCCTGCCGGGGTCGTCTCAATTGCCCCAGCAGTCCGGTGGGCGCTCGCGTCGCGCGCACCCCCCGCCACCCAACGTGCCGCCACCAGCGGCCACGCCCAAGG
>JANMSA010000300.1:0-3257 GCA_031388865.1 Acidobacteriota bacterium
TTGCTGGCCACAAGGCGCATTCGACCAGTGCAATCTCAGTGGGATCACCCGACTCCGCTGTCGCGTCGTTGCACAGCACAGTCACCTCGACCAGGAGTTGCTGCTGTGAGGGGTCAGGCAGCCGATACTCCTGGACCGTCATCCGATTCATCGTCAGCGTGCCGGTCTTGTCGGAACAGATCACGGTCGTACTGCCGAGGGTCTCGACGGCGGTCAGGCGCCGGACGATGGCCTTCTGCCGCGCCATGCGCAGCACACCGAATGCAAGGATGAATGTTGTCACCGCCGGCAATGCCTCGGGCACGGCGGCGACGGCGAGCGTGATTCCGACCTCGAGCATCAGCCACAGCTTGTCGCCGCGTATCAACCCGGCGCCAATGACGACGGCAGCGATGACGAGAACGACCACGGCGAGGCGCTTTCCGAGCGCGTCGAGTTTGTCCTGGAGCGGGGTGCGTTCCTCCGGGGCGTCGAGCACCAGCCGTCCGATTTTTCCCAGCTCGGTCCCCTCGCCCGTGTCGACAACCACCGCCCCCGCCCGGCCGGCAACGACGACGGTTCCGAGAAAAAGCATCGAGGAGCGATCGGCGCTTCGGGCGCCACCGCATCGGCCGACTTCGACGCGGGATTACTTTCGCCTGTCAGTGCCGACTCTTCGGCGCGAAGCGCCACAGCCTCGATGATGCGAAGATCAGCGGGAACGCGATCACCGGCGCCGAGCAAAACGATGTCGCCGGGAACGATCTCTTCAGCGGCCACCTTGAGGACGGCACCGCTTCGCCGAACCTGCGCCGTCATCCGAGTCTGTTTGCGCAACGCCGCGAGCGCCCGGCCGGCCTGCCACTCCATACCAAAGCCGATCGCCGCGTTCAGCAGCAGGACCACGAGAATGGCGACAGCTTCCAGCGTGTCGCCCGTCGCCCACGCGATCGCCGCCGCGACGGCCAGTAGCAGCACGATGATGTTCAGAAACTGATCGAGGAGCAGCCGCGCCAGCGGTCGACGTTTCGCGTGAGGGAGAACATTCTCTCCTCCCTGCCGCCGCCGTTCCGCAATGTCGGCGTCGTTCAACCCCGTCGCTGGATCGACGTGCAGCTCAGAGAGGACCTGTTCGGTGGGCAATGCGTGGGCGCTGTTCACGGTCATAAGCTCGAGAGTGTTTCATAAAGTAGCGGCCAAATGATGCTGAGGGCGGTGCGAGGTATTTTCCAGCGGATGGCGACCAGGCAGAAGCCCAGCCCTCGACGCACTCGTTGTGGCCGGACATTTCAATGTCCGGCTACACAACCCGGAGAGCGCGCGACGCATCTCAGTCTTTCTCACGCGTGATCAGCACCGGCCTCTCGCTTTCAGTTAGGACGTCCCGTGCTACGGAGCCGACGAACGGAGCAGCACCATGTCCGCGCGAGCCCATGATGGACAGGGATCAGAGCTTCGCATGCCCGTTGCTCTCGGTTGACGCGGCGAGCCTCCATGTTGGGATAGAGGCCGTAGTAGATCCGCTTCGCCTGCGTCACGGCATCGAGCAGGACGGCCCTCTCCCTGGCCCCGGCCACATCGGACTCGCGTTCGGCCACGCGAGCGTGTCTGGAAGCTTTCCGCTCTCAGCGGAGTGATGGTCGGTTCAATGCCATTCGAGGAACTCTTGTTCGCCTTCACTCTCGGCATGTCATGAAGGCGGTCAAAGCCAGCCGCCAGAAAATCCCGCTCGTCGCAGCCCCTCGACGATGTACGGGCAGCCGCGCATCAATTGCCATAACAACCCCGTGCGATAGTTTTCGATCATCAGAATGGTCGGTCCTTCATTCAGACCGAAATGCCACGGCGAAACCCAGCCGTGAGGATCGCCTGATGCAACGGGGTAAGTCGGATTGAAGGACGCTTTGAAGCCATAACGGTTGGACTCTGTCAGTTTGAGGTCGTGAATGCAGTAATCGAGCGTTGGCAGCACGATCCCGGGCGCGAATGGCAGCGACGCCGCGACCGCCCACGGCGCCATCGTGCCGTCGTCAGGTCCGTACGGCACGCCGCGACCCACGTAATCGAAGAACTGACGCTCAGTCCCGGCCACGTTGAGGGTGTCCGGGCCGGGGCCTTCGCTTGCAGTCAGTCCCCAGCATTCCCCGCCATAGTGCGCAAAACCGAGCGGGTTATCGATGGCGTACTCACGCTGGACATAGGTCGCGCGCCGGCTGTTTTCGAAATAGTCGATGCCCTTCTCGCGCATGAAGGCGTCCTGGATGCCGCGAAAGTCGATCCAGAGATGGGAGAGTTGATGCGTGAATAGCGGCCCGGAATAGAGATAGTCATACCCGTAACAGCGTTCCCAACGGTAGGTGGAAGTCCACGCGACGTAGCTGGTCCGGGGCAGCGGATGCACCGGAGAGCCCAGCCCCAGGATATACAGCAGCAGCGCCTCGTCGTAGCCTTCCCAACGGTACGCGAGAAAGCCGCTTTCGGGCTTCCAGCCATGCGTAACCGTTGCACCGTCGTTCTGCGCCCATTGCCAATTCGCGCGACGATAGAGCCCGTCGGCGAGGGTACGGATTTCCTGCTCGTCGCCTGTGGCCGCGTCGAAGAACATTCCCGCCGTCAGCGCGCCCGCCAATAGGAGAGCGCTGTCGATCGTCGAGAGCTCGCTTTGGCTGGCGCGCCGTCCGCTCTGCATGTCGAGAAAATGGTAGTAGAAGCCCTGGTAGCCGGTCGCGTCGGGTTCCGTGCCCTGCGGGCTGTTCCAGAAAAACCGCAGGGTAGCGAGCGTTCGCTCCACCGCGGCGGCATGCGATATGAATCCCCGCTTGACTCCTACCGGGTACGCCGCAAGAGCGAGGCCGGTCGCAGCAATACTCGCAGGCCAATCGTTCGCGGTCTTGTCGATCACAAGACCGTTGGCTGGATTCGTTTCGAACAGGAAGTAGTTGAACGATTCGCGCTGGAGGTTTTCCAACAGGGCATCGCCCGTCAGTTTCCCTCCGCTCATGGTCCGCTGCCCAATCATCGCCGCGCGACTTCTTCCTGCGTTGCACCGATCACCGTCGTGGATTGCGACGACATCGACCGCTTGTACGCTGCTCCCAACACCACCCTCACTCGATGCGCACCACCGTCATCGACAAGTGGTATGGCCTGCGGGTCGGTGGGCGACCCGTCGAGTTCGACGAGGACGACGCCCGTGCACCGGCGCTCCGGATTTTCTACCTCGATCGTGTAAAGGGTCGTGCCGAGACGCCATTCGATGGTGAACCCCGGCCAGGACG
>JANMSA010000359.1:0-1923 GCA_031388865.1 Acidobacteriota bacterium
CCCGCCAGTACGCCGACGTCCTCGGCACCCACCGCCTGAACCTGGGCGACGGCTATGCGCTCCACGGCACTCAGTCGGTCAAGCAGCTCGGCCAGAGCGTGTCGCACGGCTGCGTGCGGCTGCACAACGATCAGATCGCGCAACTCTACGCGTTGGCGAACGTCGGCGATGAAGTGATCATTTACTAGTCTTCAAGTCTTCAAGTCTTCGAGGAAGGATCATAGGTTCAAAGGTTTATAGAGGCGCTGGCTTCGATCTCTGTGAGACTGTGAATCTGACAGGCAGAACACGAGTCCCCCGCCTGGCTCAGTCACTTGAGGACTCGAGGACTCGAGGACTCGAAGACTCGAGGACTCGAAGACTCGAAGACTCGACTGCTCCCCCCTAGTAGACTAACTCCATGAACGTCTGGCGCGACCGTCTCCACCGCTGGTTCGCGCCGCTCGCGCGCCGTTCGCCTCTCTCCCCGAACGCGATCACGCTTCTCGCGCTGCTCCTCAACGTCACAGCGGCCTGGCTCCTGTACGAGCGGCACTTCATCCCCGCCCTGGGACTGATTGTGCTGGGGGGGCTCGCCGACGCCTTTGACGGCATCGTGGCCCGGGTCCAGGAGAAGGCTTCGCGCTACGGCGATTTCCTCGACCACTTTTGCGACCGGGTCAGCGACCTGCTACTGGTCATCGGCTGGCTCCTCGGCAACGGGGTGCGCGTGGAGATCGCCATGGCTGTGGTGCTCATGGTCATGCTCAACGGCTACATCGGAACGCAGATCGAGGCGACGTGGCACGAGCGGAACTATGATTCGGTCGGACGCGGGGAGTTCATGCTCGCGCTGTTCGTCTATCCGATCGTGTCCTTCATCCTGGCTGACAACGGATGGTCCTCCATCGCCCTTCGCGGACTGAGGATCGCGGAGTGGATGTCTCTCGTCCTGTTTGCGTTCGCGTTGCTCGGCATCGCGCAGCGGCTGGCGCTCGCGTCCCGGCTCGCGCGGCGAGACTGACCAGAGGCGTCGATCCATGGAGATCCGCACCCATCCTCTGACCGGTGAACCGATCCTCTTCGCGCCCGACCGTGCCGCGCGGCCGCGCGCATTCGGAGATCCATCGGAGACGCGTTGCCCTTTCTGCCCCGGTCACGAGAGCGACACGCCGGCCGAGATCGCACGCCTGGGCAACCCGTGGCGTGTGCGGACGTTTCCGAACAAGTACCCTCCGGTCGACGGCGCGGAAGTCGTCGTCGAATCGCCTCGTCACGAAGACCTGTTCGATACAATTGACCATGGCGAGGACGCGGTGCGCACGTACATCGATCGCTATCGCGCGCACGAGAGCGCCGCGTACGTCTGCATCTTCAAGAATGAAGGGCCCCGGGCCGGCGCTTCGATCCCTCACCTCCATTCGCAAGTGGTGCCGTTGCCGTTCCTCCCACCGCGAATCGAGCGAGAGAGCGCCGGGTTTGCGCGCGCTACGACCTGCCCGCTCTGCAGTCCCCAGGGCCATTGGATCGCGGAGACGCCGTCCTTCGCCTGGCTTGCACCCCGGTCATCGACGATGCCCTATCAGCAGTGGATCGTGCCGAAGCGTCATGTCGGCGAAATCACAGAACTGACCGGCGACGAGATTCGCGAGCTTGGCGGCCTGCTGCGATCGGCCTCCGCGGCCACGCGCGCGATCGGCACCTCGTACAACTGGGCCTTCCTCAACTTCCCCCGCCAGCGTGCCGCGCATTGCTACGTCGAGCTCTTCCCCCGTCTTTCGGCCATCGCAGGATTCGAGCTCGGCACCGGCACGTTTGTGGAGATCATCGATCCCGCTGCGGCAGCACGACGCCTGCGCGAATCCCCTGTCTCGAGAATCGCCCCACCTTAACCCCCAGGGGCTCGGCGGTGGCCGCTGGAGGCGGCCCGTAGGGTAGCCGGTG
>JANMSA010000360.1:0-1664 GCA_031388865.1 Acidobacteriota bacterium
AGCGAGCGACCACCGGTCTGATAGCGCCGCGATGTTTCCGACCCCGGCAGGGGTCGCGCAGGAGCTGGCGATGCCCTCGTTGCGAAGCAGTACGCGACCCCTCCAGGGTCGGTCTCCTTTGACACGCTGCATCCGGTGGTCGCTCGCTTTGCTCGCACCACCGGCTACCGTACGAGCCGCCTCCAGCGGCTGCGAACAATCGCGAGCTGCGCGTCGGTGAACTTTTCGCTCTTGCGAAACTTTGCATGGACAACTGACAACTGACAACCGACAACGGATAACCAGCAACCAGCAACCAGCAACCAGCAACCAGCAACCAAACCAGCAACCAGCAACCAGCGCTACTTTCTCCGCCAGAACGCCACTTCCCCTTCCTCAAAGTCGGGCTCGAAGTGCTCGAGGATGTACTGGTGGACGAGCGGGGCACGCCACGAGTTGGGGATGTCGACCGCGAAGCGGCCGTGGGGGGTGCTGGAGACGAGCACGGCGCGGATTTTCGGGTTGGCTTCGATGCGGCGGATGACTTCGCGTTGCTGCTCGTCGGTCTGGTAGAAGGCGACCTCGTACTGGCGGATGGGGCAGTCGCGCCGGAAGAGGAAGTAGAGCGCTCCGCTGTTGGCAAAGTCGAGGAACGTCTCGTCGGCCCTCATGGAGAGCGCGAGGTACTTGCGCACACTCGCAATCGCCTTCGCGTCGCTGAGGTGCCAGTACGCTCCGCGGGCCCGTGGGAGGTCGCGGATCTCCACCCAGTCCGCAGGCGGCGCGCGTGTTGCGCGATTCACGCCGACGATGGAGAGGTGCGTGGTCGGATTGGCGATCACGAACGCGCCCACGATTGCCGCCACGGCGAGGGAGCTCCGGCGCTGAAGGAGCCAGAGAATCGCCGCGACGAAGAGGACCATCCCGGCCATGCCGAAGTAGAGGTGATGACGCTCCGCATAGGAGATGCCGGTGACGACGGACCACAGCGCCAGGAGTACGAGTGGCTCGAAGCGTCGCGGCCAGCGTCGGGTGAGGGTTGCGCCTGCGAACACGGCCAGGATCGGCCACACGATGTAGTTCACAGCTCCGGGGACGAGTGCGACCGCAAGCACCTCCGGAAAGAACTTGCGCTCGGACATCAGGGCGGGCGGGACGAAGAATCCCAGCGTGTAGGCAGGCCCCACTCCCAGGACTTCGACGAACGTGCCGCGGAAAAAATCGTCGAGGATGCCAGAGATGGCCAGCCCACCAAAGAGCGGGACGACCCCCGCGGCGATGCCGATCGCAGCGTGGCGCATTGCGAGACGGCGCAGTGGGGGACGCATGCGAAGCAATGCGACGATCAGCGTGAGGAACGTGTACGCGCCGAAGTCGAGGCTGGTCGCACCACACACCACCGTTCCGAACGCGGCGCAGCCAAACCAGCGCGGACGCCTCCACCGCACCGCCGCGGCGATCACCGCGAGTGTGGCGACCGGAGCCAGCATGCGGATGGTCGGCGCGAATACGCCACTCATGCTGCTGAGCAGCACGGCCAGAAACGCGGCGTGTGGGGAGCCGGTGACCGCCCACGCGAGCCCGTAGAGCGCCACGGCGGTCAGTGTGCCGATCACCTCGCGCGCCTTCAGCGCCCGGCCGGCGTTCACCTCTCCCGTCGCAAACACGAGCGCGTCGAAGCCGCC
>JANMSA010000361.1:0-4291 GCA_031388865.1 Acidobacteriota bacterium
CATGAGTGGCGCCCCCACACCACCAGGTCCCTCGACTCACGCTCGGGATGACAGGCGCGCTGACGCGCGGCACGGGATGCGTAGCCCTTCACGGCGCGCGCGAACCTAATTCACCACAAGGGGCACGACCACGACTTCTCCATTGGGCTTCGTGATCAGTCGCCAGACCGCGGTGTCGCTCATATCGGCCAGCCTGGAGTCCGCTCCGCAGCTCTTGCAGAGACCCGTGACCGGCGACTCGCCGATGGGCACGAAGTGAAATCGTTCTCTGCGACACTGTTCGCACAGCTCGCGCAGCAAGTCAAAATTGATCAACGACACTCTCCGCGTCATTTGCACCCTCGGTCGGCGAAGTGTACGAGCGCGGCCGTGGAGGGAAGTGTGAGGCGGATCACTTTCAGGTCACGCTTCCGTAACAGTCGTCGTCCGCGTCACCACCCACGCCACGAGCAGGCCGATTGCCGCGGATGCGGCAACGTCCGACGTCCAGTGACGGAACGCCAGGATGCGCGACAGGCCCACGGCCGCAGCGAGGACGAACGCGATGGATCGCACCGCCCGGTTTCGCGAGGCGAACATGAGCACGCCCGCGAGCGCGAAGGCGCCAACGGTATGACCGCTCGGAAAGGATGTCGACGACCCCGGCGCATAGTGCGCGGGCCCGAGCCACAACTCCGGACGGGTGCGCCCGACCAGGAGCTTCACGATCTGCGCGAGGAGTCCCGCACCGAGGCCGGCGATGCTCATCGAGATCGCATAGGACACCCATCGACGCTCCGCATACGCCACACCACAGACGAGAAAGAACGCGACGACCAGAACAGGATTCATTCCGCCGCCGAGTCGGTTGACGATGCGGATCACGTCTTCTGTGACGTCGGACTGGATCCCCTCCGCCCACGCGAGCACTCGGCGGTCGAGCAGCAGCCACGCGAGCGCCGTAACGACTCCACCGCAGAAAAGCCCCAGGAGCGCCGGCGGCCAGAGAGAGCGGTCGAAACGCAGTTGGCGCAGCTGCCGTAGCGGCTCCCGGAAGTCGGTGGACTCTGCGCTCTGCAGAATGAGCAGCAGCAGCACGCCGGCGATGCACCAGAACACCACGTCCCACGAAGGCGCCTCGCGGCCGAGAAACGAGAGATGATCGATGGCCAGATCTTCGTTGATCCAGAGTCTGTTGATCGACACCACCGGCGACGGCCAGAAGACCGAAAGCACGAGCAGGGTGAGGAAGGCTGCTGCGGCGTAGCGGCGTTTGCGAGCCGAGGGTCGAGGGTCGAGGGCCGAGGGCCGAGGGTCAGGGACGCGCAGGCTCTCAGCTCCCGCCCTCTGGCCCTCTTCCCTCGGCCCTCGGCCCTGATCCTTACCGCCGATAGACATCGAACCATTTTCCAATCATTCGCAGTTCATCCACCTTCCGGTAGCCGCGCAGGTCGAGCTCCCTCGCGTTCTTGCGACGTACCACGAGCAGCTGCGGTGATGCGGAGCGCAGCTCGTCCGCGTCGTAATGCCGTGCGGCGGCAAGCGCCGGTGGCATCCCGCGTACCCAGAGATGCGGGCAGACGAAGAGGCCCATCTCCGCAGGTGCGACGTTCTGCTTCAGCAGCGCGGTGACGAGGGGCCGTGTCGACGCCATCTCGTTGACGAGCGGCAGGAGCACGGTCATCACGTAAGCCAGGACCAGCACCGGGACGAGGCCGACCGCGAGTAACCCCCTGGTGAGCGGCGCGCGCCACGCGGCAAAGATCCCGATGATCGCGGCAACGAGCATCACCACAAAAAGACCGCGCACCTCCGGCAGCGCGACCAGGGCCGCATCTTCGCCCTTGATCTGCTCCGGCTGCACGACCAGGCCGGCGATTCCGATCACGACGAACACCGCCAGCGTGACCAGGGCCGCGCGCCGCCCCCACGCGTCATCCCCCTCTGCCAGACGGCCGATGACCAGCGCCACGGCGGGAAGCAACGTGATCATGTAGACGTCGAGTTTGGAGGAGAGCAGGGTGTAGGGCACGAGCACCGCCAGAATCCAGCTCACGGCGAACTTCGCGCGCTCGTCGTTTCGCTGATACGCCGCAAACAGCGCGGCCACGGTGACGAAAAACCAGGGTGCGAGCGTGGCCGGCGCGCGCACGATGTAAAACCACGGCGGCGACTTGTGCACCCAGGCGTCGACCGCGCGGCCGACGGTCTGTTTGTAGAAGATTTCCCGCCAGAACGCCTCGCCACCAACGATCACCGCCGGCACGAGCCACACCAGCGGCAGGAGCAGCATCGGCAGGAGCGCAAGCGCGTCGCCCGGAACCGGCTTGCGCCGCCTGCGGATCGACTCGAACAGAAACAGCATCAGGACGATCACCTGCGCCATCGGTCCTTTGAAGAGGAACGCCAGCCCGACTGCGACACCTGTGCCGACCGTCAGCGCACCGCCGGCGCGAAAGATCAGATACGCAGCGAATGCAAGTAGCCCGGCGAAGGCAACGTCCATCCGCGCCGTCTGCGCCGAGGCCCACATCAGGATGGACGAGCCGCAGACGAACGATGCGAATGGTCCCCACGCGCGGTACAGGTGCGTCAACAGCAGGGCAAACGCGAAGAGGGAGGGCAGCACGAAAGGCCAGATCGAGTACGGCCCGAACACGTACGTCAGCGACGCCATGAGCCAGAAGTGCAGCGGTGGCTTGTGCGTGAACGGTTCGCCCTCGAGCGTGGGTACGATGACCGACCCCGCACGCATCTCACGAACGACCTGGCTGTACTTGGTCTCGTCGCCCACCAGGAGCTCGCGCCGCAGCGGCGAGAGGAGGACGGACAGGAGCAGGATCGCGAGCGCGATCGGTGCGGCGCGTTGCATGCGCAAGCATTCTAACGCATTGAACGGAAGCGACTTAGCGTCCCGCTTGAAACCGGATCTCCTTGGCAGGCAGAGTGCTAGAATCCGATGTGCGAAGAGGGTACTTCGAAGGAGGACAATCGATGTCGAATCGTACCGCGGACATTCAGCGCATTCTGACCGATCAGGATCCCGAGTTCCGGCAGTGGGCCGACGAGCACCAGCAGTGTGAAGGCCGTCTCCGTGAGCTGACCCTCAAAGCCGAGATCAACTCGGAAGAAGACTTCGAAGAGAAGACGCTCAAAAAGCGAAAACTCCATCTGAAGGACCAGATGGCCGACCGGATTCGCTCGTACGAATCCCAGCATGCCGTTGCCTGACGAGCGCCCCGGGGCGGGCCACGCGCCCGCCCTGCATTCACGCGTGGAATCCGGGGAGCCTGACCAGCCTATGGAGATGAAACGCGTTCGCCCGAACTTCCGCCGCGGCGTGTACGTCATCCCGACGTCGCTCACAATCCTCAACCTGTTTTTCGGCTTCCGCGCCATCATCTACGCGACGCGCGGCATCGAGGCGATGGCCACCGGCCGGATCGATGCCGCGACCGGTTTCTTCGAGACAGCCTGCCTGTCGATCCTCATCGCTGCGGTCTTCGACACGTTCGACGGCATGATCGCGCGTCAACTCAACGCCACCAGCGAATTCGGCAAGGAGTACGACTCGCTCGCGGACGTGGTGACATTCGGCGCCGCACCCGCGGTCATGGTCTACGCGTGGGGCCTTCAGGTTTTCGAGAAACTCGGCGGAGGCATCGCCTTCCTCTTTCTGGCGGCTGTCTCGCTCCGCCTGGCCCGCTTCAATGTGATGACCGGCAAGAGCGACTACCGCTACTTCGCTGGGCTCCCCAGTCCGGCAGGCGCACTCACACTCGCGGCGATGATCTTCTACGCACCGACGCCCGTCACGGACCGGCGCTTTGCAGGGATCGTGATGCTCGTGACCATCGCTACGGCATTCGCCATGGTCTCCCCAATCCGCTACCGCAGCCAGAAAGGGCTCGCTCTCCAGAAAGAGCGATCCCTCATGTACTTCGTCATCCTCGCCTTCATCCTGGGCCTCGCCTTCCGCTGGCCCCGCGAGTTCTGGTTCGTTCTGGCGATCTGCTACCTCATCTCCGGGCCGCTGATGAAGCTGTGGTCGATGGTCTTTTCCGGCCGCAAGACCGTCGCGTCTCCAACCGTTCCTGAGGAACCACCCGCGCCACTGAATCTCCCCTGAGGTCGCGCGCGAGGTGTCGAGCGTTGACACGCGCGCTCCGCAGCGGGTTGTCGGTTCTCAGTTGTCAGTTGTCTGCGACGTGATCGTCCAGGCCGGAGTCCCCCGAGAGCCGCTCACCATCCTGTCTCTACAAATCGTTCCGATCGTCGAGAACGCCCAGACAACTGACAACTGAGAACCGAC
>JANMSA010000426.1:0-13167 GCA_031388865.1 Acidobacteriota bacterium
GCGCGCTATCTGTGAGCTTTGGAACGCCGACCGTTGTGCCTCGCCATGCCCCGCCGCTCAAAGTGGTGTTGAATCGGCGCGGGTTCCTCTCTCACGAATTCTTCAGCGGCGGACATCTACAGTTCGGGCCGACTTCTTCGCGGCGCAACTCCTCGGCCGGGGCAGGGACGATGTCTTCCTTACTTCCGCACCTTCGCGGCCACGAGCTTCCTCCAAGCGCTCCGCGTAGTCGTCGGTGAACGGCCGGACGGCTCACCCCTGCCGGTGCGAGCATGCTCCACGCCGGCCCCGCCGCGACTGCCACGGCACTCGCGCAGAGGGCCATGACAGGTGGCTCCGCTTGATCGGCTCGGCGTGACGATTTCGCCTGCGCTGTGCGATGATCAACGGACCGTTCACCCCCAAATGGTTCCGCGTCGATCGCAATCGCAACTCTCGGCAGAGCAGGTCGCCGCTACGGCACGGCCTGCATGGCCGTACCATGTTGTGTTCGAGCACAATTCGGAAGCGGCGCTGATCGTCAAAGTTCCGGACGGCGTGATCACGGACGTGAATCCACGGGGTTGTGCCCTTTATCGCGCGGTGAGACGCGACCTCGTCGGCAGACCACTGGCCCAGCTGCTGAGCGAAAACGTGGTGGCCCAGCTTTGGGAGAAATTGCCGGCGGAGTCGGAGATCGTCGTGCCCCGCATGACTCACCAGAGGCTGGATGGCACGTCGCTGCTCATCGACCTGCACGTGCTAGCCGTGCCCGGCGACCAGCAGCAGGCGGTGCTGATCTGTCGCGAGAGAATGGACGCTGACGTGAGCGAGAGAATCACGACTGCCGCCAGGGAGTGGCAGACCACGGCGGACGCGATCGAGGCGGCCATTCTTCTGGTTGCACCAAGTGGAGAGGTGCTCCGCGTAAACCGGATGGTGAAGCGGCTCTGCCGAAAAGCCTATCGCGATATCATCGGCGGTCCGGTGACCGAGCTCGGCTCATCGGAACTGTGGAACCGTGTGGCCGCAACGGTACGGGAGGTCCTGGAAACCGGGATGAGCGCGATGGCTCAGGTTCACGACACGCAGACGGGCCTCACTTGGGAGGTGGTGGCCTCCTGCGCCGCGCGAAGCCGCGATCGCGACGTGGTCGTCGTTGCCCGGGACATCACTCCGCTCGTGATGCTTCACAAGCACTTGCGGCAGGGCGAGAAACTGGTCGAGATGGGCCAGTTGCTGGCGGGGGTGGCCCACGAAGTCCGCAACCCGCTGTTTTCCATGTCGGCGAACCTCGATGCATTCGAGGCGCGCGTCCGCGCCGGCGGCGGAGGATCCGAGCCCTACCTGGACAATCTCCGGCGCGCCATCAACCGTCTGAGCACGCTCATGAACGACCTGCTCGATTACGACAAGGTCAAGCTGCCGCACGTCGAACAAGAGTCGCTCACTGTGATCATCGACGAGGCGCGGCTCACGGTTCAGTCGAATGTGGAGGCGAAGAAGATCTCCATTCAGGAAGAGGCATACGGCCGGCTGCCGACGGTGCTGATGGAACGCCCGAGACTCGTTCAAGTCTTCGAGAACCTTCTTTTCAACGCGATCAGCCACACTCCTGAGGGCGGCCAGATCGTCATTTCGTTCAACATCATCGAAGCCGAAGCGAGGCGTTGGGTGGTGTGCAGAATCGAGGACAGCGGCCCGGGTTTTTCCGGCGACACGGCAAGGCTCTTCGAGCCGTTCCACAGTACGCGGGAAGGGGGAACCGGCTTAGGGCTGTTGATCGTGCGCCGCATCATTGATCAACACGGCGGTCGAATCGAGCTGGCGAATCGTCCTGAAGGTGGAGCGTCGGTCCGTGTTTTGTTACCCGTAGCAGGGTGAAAGGGCGAGAGCAGGCGTGGCCAGAAACAAAATCCTGATTGTCGACGACGAAGGGGAAATCCGCTTCGCCGTCCGCGATTTTCTCGAGTCGAACGGATTCACCGTTCGAGAGGCGCACGACTGCCGCACCGCTCGCCAGGCATTCACGACCTGGAACCCTGACGCCGTCGTCCTCGACTTCAAGCTGCCCGACGGGGACGCTCTCGACCTCCTGATCTTCTTCAAACACGTCGAGCCGAATGTGGCCGTAGTGATTCTCACCGGCCACGGTTCGATTCAGCTCGCCGTGACCGCCATGCAGCACGGAGCTGACCAGTTTCTGACCAAGCCCATCGATCTGCCGGCTCTGCAACTGATTCTCGAGCGCGCGGTGTCCGCACAACGACAGCGCCAGAAAGAGGGCGCCCGGACCGCGCGCCAGACGAAACCGGAGCCCTTCATCGGGTCGAGCGCGGCCATTCGCAATCAGAAGGAAGAGGTGGCCCGGATCGTCGCGGCGGACAGTCCGGTTCTGATCCATGGCGAGACCGGAACCGGGAAAGGGGTCCTTGCGCGCTGGCTGCACGAGTCGGGACCGCGCGGAGACGAGTCGTTCGTTGACCTCAACTGCGCCGGGCTGACCCGCGAGTTCCTCGAGTCCGAGATGTTCGGACACGAGAAGGGAGCATTTACGGGGGCGGTGACGATGAAGCGCGGCCTGCTCGAGCTCGCGCATCGCGGCACGCTCTTCCTCGACGAGATCGGCGACATGGACCTCGCCGTTCAGGCCAAGCTGCTGAAGGTCGTCGAGGAGAAGAAGTTCCGAAGGCTCGGTGAGGTGCAGGACCGTCAGGTCGACGTGCGTTTGATCGCGGCCAGCCATCACGATCTAGCCCAGCTGGTCAAGGAACGGCGCTTTCGGGCGGACCTGTACTTTCGTCTCAACACGCTCCAGATCACGCTCCCGCCACTGCGGGAACGGGCCGAGGACATCGACCCGCTCGCGGAAATGTTCATCGCCACGATCAGCCGCAGCATGGGGAAGGACACTCCGGCTCTTTCCCGAGCGGCGCGCGAGGCTCTGGGTCGCTACTCCTGGCCGGGCAACATCCGGGAGCTGAGGAACGTCATTGAGCGGGCCCTGCTCTTCACGGATGGCGGTGAGATCGCGCTGGAAACGCTCCGGTTCGAGATCATGGGCCAGCCGCCGGCCGCCGCGGAGTTCTCGCTCGATCTGACGCTCGCGGACGTCGAGCGGCTGCACATCGTGCGCATGCTCGAAGCGGAACAGTGGCACGTCGACCGTGTCGCGGAGCGTCTCGGTGTGCCACGCAGCTCGTTGTACGATCGGATCAAGCGGCTCGGCTTGTTGAAGCCGAGCCCCGATCGGCCTTGAGACGCGCCTTTTCCTCCCGTCCCACCGTGAGTCGGACCCGCAGCCCTCGACCTCGGGATCGGCCGCTCCAGATTTCGGAAGCGGCCGTCCGAACTTCGGATCGCCGCGGGGTTGTCGCGGGGCTACCATCCATCGTTTCAATGACTTATGCGCCAGACCCGACTGGCACCCCGCTTGCGCAGAGGCCTTCACGACAGATACCAAATCGACAGCGAGAGATGCGGCTTGGGCCGCGGTTTATGTCCCGGCGCGACTTCACGCAGGGGCGGGAAAAAGGAGGAATCGGTGCGGAAGAAAATCCTAATCGTAGATGACTCGAACACGATCCTGATGATGGAGCGGATGATCCTGTCGAAAGGGCCGTACGAACTGATTACGGCGGTCAACGGCGAAGAAGCCGTGGCCAAGGCCAAATCCGAGCGACCGGACCTGATTCTGATGGACGTGATCATGCCGCAGATGAACGGTTTCGAGGCCTGCCGTCGCTTGCGGGAATGCGAGGAGACGAAGAACACGCCGATCATCATGGTCACCACCCGCGGCGAGGTCCAGAACATGGAAACCGGTTACGAGAGTGGATGCAACGACTACGTGACGAAGCCAATCAATAGCACCGAACTCATGGCGAAGCTGCGAAACCTGCTTGCCTGAAAGGATCGAACATGACCGATAAGGATCGATCCAATTCTTACGTCGACAAAGTTCGCGGCGAAACGCAGCGCTACATGCGTCAGCTTCTTCAGGATGCGGGGGAGCTGCGAGCAGCGCTGGCGCGCCTCGAATCGGACAATTCAAGTCTGAAGCAGGAACTGCTCAACGCCCGCGCGGACCTCGACCTGCGAAAACAGGAGGAGTACCAGCTGCGCGAGAAGCTATCGGCAATCCGCTCCCAGAGCGAGGCGATTGCGCAGCAGTTTCAGCAGGTCGAGTACGACAACTCGAATCTGATGAATCTTTACGTCGCCAGCTATCAGCTGCACGGCACGCTGGATCGTGACCATGTGGTCGCGGCCGTACGGGAGATCATCATCAATCTGATTGGCTCCGAGGAGTTCGCCGTGCTCGAGCTCGATCGGAACGGCGAACTGCGACCAGTCTGCTCCATGGGTGCGTCGTTCGAGCAGGTGCAGGAGTCACGTCAGCTTCACGCCGGCGTCTGGCAGAACGCCCTGGACGGCACGCGCTTCGTGGCCGATGGCCAAAACGGCGAGGACACCGCGCTCACAGCGTGCGTGCCCATGACCGTGGATGGACGAGTCACGGGCGTGTTGGCGGTCTTCCGCCTGCTGCCGCACAAGTCGCAACTCGAACAAATCGATCACGAACTGTTCGATTTGCTGGCCAGCCAGGCAGGCACGGCGCTGTATGTCGCCGCGATCGCCACAACCGAGGCAGGGGGACCGCTGTGATCAAGAGCCTCATGTCGGCCGGGACGGTGCGCAATGGGAGCGCCGTAACCGATCTAGAGGTCCCCAGGCCGTCTGTCTACATGCACGCGGGCCAGATGTTCGTCTCTCCGGTTGCGACCGACGTCATCACGATTCTCGGCTCGTGTGTCGCGGTCTGCGTCTACGATCCGGACGGAACGATCGGCGGCCTCAATCACTTCATGCTGCCGACCGATCCTCAGGCCGCGCAGTCATCACTTCGCTACTCCAACTATGCCGTCGATGCGCTGATCGAAGAAATGATCCGGTTCCGAGCCGTCTCCAGTCGGCTGGTGGCGAAGATCTTCGGAGGTGCCTGCGTCCTGCAGCCGTTTCAGAAAGCGGCGAATGACCTCGGAAGTCGCAACATCGCTGCGGCGCGCGCGAGCCTGGCTCATCGCTCGATCCCGGTGATCAACGAGGATGTCGGCGGCGTGCGGGGGCGAAAGCTCATCTTCAGCACGGACAGCGGCACGGCGCTGGTGAAGGCGCTCTGATGGCTTCCGAATACGACCAGCTGCTTGCCGTCTTCATGGCCGAGGCCGGGGAGAACCTGGCCACGATCGAGCGCGTTCTGCTCGATGTGGAAACGCGCGGACAGGACGACGACTCGGTTCACGAGATTTTCCGGGCCGCGCACACGCTGAAGGGAAATGCAGCCTGTCTCGGATTTCCATCGCTGGGGGCGGTAGCGCACAGCATGGAAAACGTCCTCGACGGCGTGCGCGCAGGAGCGCTCGGCTTCACACCGGAGCTGGTGTCACTTCTGCTCGAGGCTCGCGATGTATTCGCGTCAATGCTCACTCATGCGACCGAGGGTTCGACGGAGCTTCCTCCGGCTGCGCTCGAAGTGACGCGCCGGCTCGGGGCGTTCACCCAGACCAGCCTCGCCCAGCCGGTAGCCGCTGCGCTGCCGCAGACGCTCACGCAACCCGCCGCGCAGGCTGCACGCGTAACGCTGCGGATCGACCTCGAGAAGCTCGACACGCTGCTGAACCTCGTCGGCGAGATCTCCATCGCCCACGGTGGAATGTTGGCGGCGATCAGGAGTCTGCCTCGAGACCAGCGGGACCAGCGAGAGCGACGAGAGGAGCTCCTGGAGCGCTTCGAAGAGGAGCAGCGGCTGTTCTCTGATCTCGAGGATCAGACCACACGTCTCCGCCTGGCGCCGATCGGCAACGCGTTTGAGCACTACCGGCGGACCGTGCGCGATCTGGCTCGCGACACAGGCAAAGAGCTCGACTTGCTGATCGAGGGGGCGGACGTGGAGATCGACGCTTCACTGATCGAGCGGGTCAAGGACCCCATCACTCACATGATTCGAAACGCTGTCAGCCATGGGATCGAGGAGCCCGAGGTACGGCGGAGGGCGGGGAAGCCGTCCGCCGGGACGATCACGCTCCGCGCACGGCAGCAGGGTCCCGCCATCATTGTGGAAGTGGCTGACGACGGCAGAGGCTTCGGGCGCGATCGGATTCTGCAGCGCGCCCGCGAGCGCGGCATGATTGCGCCAGGCGCCACGTTGACCGATCAGGAGATCCTGGCGTTAGTGTTCGCTCCCGGGTTCTCCACGGTGACCGACGTAACCGATTTGTCGGGACGGGGTGTGGGCATGGATGTGGTCCGCCGGAATGTCGCCTCGATGCGTGGCTCGGTGCACATCGAAAGCCGCGAGGGTGAAGGATCGACGATCGCGGTTCGCCTTCCGCTGACCCTCGCCTCGATCGACGGTCTGGTGGTCGGAGCGGGAGGCGAGCGTTATGTCATTCCGCTTCAGTCGGTCGAATCCTGTCTGGCACACTCCGGAGAAAAGCAGCTGGCGAGCATGATCGAGTTGGAAGGCTCCGCGGTGGCGTGTTTCGACCTGGCTGCTTTTCTCGAGCTGGGCTCGGATGATCGGATCACGCGGCGGCACGTGGTCGTCGTGAGCGACGGCGCCCGGCGCATCGGGTTGGTCGTCGACGAGTTGTTCGGTTCAATGCAGACCGTCATCAAGCCACTCGGCCTGCTGGTCCACTCACTCTCTGCTGTGGCCGGGTCCACCGTCTTCCCCGACGGGGGTATCGGGCTGATTCTCGATGTAGCCGGAATCGTGCGAGCGGCTACGCTGCAGTTCGGCGCCGCCACAAGTACCGCTACGCGAATGGAAGCGAGAACCGCCGGTTCTGGCGATACGACGCACTGAACCGGGCGCATCGCTTCTGAAGGCTCGAATGGATCGATGCGCGAAAGTAAAGATCGGCTGTCCGCATCACGCGCAGTGCGCCGCCGCTCCGAGATCCGAACGCCGGACCGACCGTCCGGGCTCCGGACCGTAGCGCGGACCGAAAGGCACGGCAAGGATCGGTAAGTCATTGATCCGCTGAGGCTTACCATTTCGTGAAGCCAGTGGCGGGGTGGCATATACGTTGCGGAAAGCGGGTCGTCCAAGGCAGGCAATGCGAACGAGCGAATGGATCGCGAAGCCGAAGCGAGACCTTACGGGTGCACTGGCGTTTGAACAGACAGGTTAATGAGGAGTGACATGAGCTTCCGAGAGACGATCAGTCGTGGGGTCGAACGGGGTTTGAACCGACTCGCTTTCCGCTACAAGCTTCTTCTGCTTCCGCTGGTGGCGGCCATCGGATTCCTGACCATTCTGATGGTCACCTTCACGTTCGGGAAGCGCAGTGAGAAGCTGCTGTTACTCGTGCCGGACGTCAAGTTGAGTGCGCAACTTTCGGCCGCCCTGGTCTCGATCCAGCGTGGTCTGCAGGACGCGGTGACGTCCGGCGATCCGACGGCGATCGACAAGATCGATGCCCTTCGCGATGGGTTCATGCGTCGTTTGCAGTCCTCGAGCGCGAATCCGTTGTTTGCGGCCGGGCAGATCGAGGCCACCCGCAAAGAGATGGAGCAGTACTACACCCAAGCACGCGCCACCACGCTCCGAATGATCAACGGTGAGACCGGGGATGATCTGGTATTAGAGCTCGAGAAGATGCGGAAGTATCACCAGGGCTTGGTTCACCGCCTGCAGACGATCGAGGCGCAGAACGAGAGGGGAATCCGCGAGGCGTTCGAGGCATCGGCACGGTTCACCACCAGAGCGATGGCGGCCGTGGTTCTTCTCTGCATCGCCATCCTGATCGGCGCGTCTCTCTTCGTGGAGAAGACGGTCACCCGATCGCTGCGCAACGTGGTTGCGATCACGCAGCGGGTGGTCAACGGTGATCTGACCACCCCCATCGAGGTGACCTCATCGGACGAGTTGGGCGAGGTCCTGGCGGCGCTGCGGGGGATGTCCGAAACGTTGTCGTCGGTCCTCGGGCAGGTCAGGATTGGTGCGAATTCGCTGGCCTCGGCCGCCGCGCAACTCTCGGCGTCCGCGACCGACGTCTCTCAGTCCACCAGCGAGCAGGCTGCCAACGTCGAAGAGACCACGTCCAGCCTCGAGGAGATGAGCGCGTCGATTACTCAGAACGCCGATAACAGCCGGACCATGGAGCAGATCGCGGTGAAGGGTGCGCGTGAAGCCGAGGAGAGCGGTCGAGCCGCTGCAGAAACGGTGAAGGCGATGAAAACGATTGCGAAGCGGATCACGATCGTCGAGGACATCGCGTATCAAACGAACCTGCTCGCTCTCAATGCCGCGATCGAAGCAGCACGCGCAGGCGAACTGGGGCGGGGCTTCGCCGTCGTCGCCTCCGAAGTGCGCAAGCTGGCCGAGCGCAGTCAATCAGCTGCCAAAGACATCGGCGAGCTCGCGTCGAGCAGCGTCGAGGTCGCGGAACGTTCTGGCCGCCTGATGTTTGAGCTGGTGGACACGACCAAGAAAACGTCAGATGTACTGCAGGAAGTCGCGGCGGCATCTGCCGAACAAGCGCAGGGTGTCGCGCAGATCAACCGGTCCATGGGCCAGCTGGACGAGATGACGCAGCGCAATGCCGCCGCGGCGGAAGAACTTTCCACGACGGCCGAAGAGCTGAACGGGCAGGCGGAGGCGCTTGAAGAGGCCATCGCATTCTTCCGCGTTGCGGACAGCGATCCGACGCCGGCCCTTCCGACGGGGAAACTCGCCGTCGCAGCTCGAGAGTCAAAGCAGCCGCAGGCCGCGCCCGTCCCCGCCCCAGCGGCCTCGGTGCGTGGACGCGACGTGCGCGAGGCAGTTTTCCGCAAGCCTACGCCGCTGGTCGACGACGAAAAGTTCCGGAGATTCTGATGATGGATGCTTCCCGTTCGAACTCGGCAACGCTCCTGG
Source organism: Acidobacteriota bacterium (assembly GCA_031388865.1). Lineage (GTDB taxonomy): Bacteria > Acidobacteriota > Thermoanaerobaculia > Gp7-AA8 > Gp7-AA8 > QHVT01. Next base: position 8,906 of record JANMSA010000426.1, read on the forward strand.
TGGTCCGCGCGGGCGCCACCGACTACGGTGTGCCGATGGACCGCGTGCTCGAGATCGCTGTGAACCTTCAGCCGTCGATCGTGCCGGGTGCGCCGAGGGTCGCTCCAGCGGTCGTCCCGTACGGTGAACGAGCCGTTCCGCTGGTCGACCTGCCGTATCTTTCGAACGGCGAGCAGAGCGCGCTCGACCGGAACGTATGCGTCGTCTTCACACGAGGTGCCACAGATCAGGCCATGGCGCTGCTGGTCGACTCGTTTCACGATCTCGTGGAGATGAGCGATGGCCCCTCTCGATCCGAGGGCGCCAGTGCTGACGTCTGCAAAAAAGAGCTGCTCATCCTCGACGTCGAGAAGCTGCTGGTCCCGACGGACGGATCCGGAGGTTGCCGATGACCACTTCTGACGAATGTACTCTGCTGCGCTTCACAATCGGCCAGGTAACGTTCCTCGTTCCCGTCGAGCGGGTTCGTGAGGTGGTCCAGCTCGATCGCATCACCCCAGTCCCCAAGCTTCCGCCGGCCGTTCGCGGCCTGATGAACGTTCGCGGGAACGTACTGCCGGTGACCGATCTCGCGATCCGCTTTGGTCGAGGCACCGTGGCTGCTACGGCGCAGGCTTGCGTTGTCGTGGTGGAGGTGATGATCGGTGAGATGAAGACGCCGGTCGGGATTCTGACCGAGTCGATTGCTGATGTGATCAGTATCAGACGCGACGAGATCGAGCCGCCTCCGTCCTTCGGAACTGAAGTGAACGTAGCCTACCTGGATGGTCTGGTGCGAATCGAGTCCGGGTACGCGCTCCTGATGAACGTCGACAAAGTATTCGACCCCAGTGACCTGCTGCAGATCGCCCGTAGCGTCGAGCACGCCCCGCAGGTGAGTGCTTGACGGCGCGACATACGACAACCACGCCTCCGCTTCTGAAGGAGGTTTCGGTCGCTGCAGCATCGGGGATGGCCATCCGGCCGATTCAGGATGGGGAGTTCGCAACGTTCCAGCGGCTGGTCGAGGAGCACGCCGGAATCCACCTCTCCGAAACCAAACGAGCGCTCGTGGTGTCGCGCCTGTTCAAGCGGCTCCGGAAGCTGCATCTGACCACGTTCACAGACTATATCGACCGCGTCACCGCCGACGACGCTGAGCTGGTGGAGATGATCGACGCAATCTGCACGAACGAATCGCACTTCTTCCGGGAGCCGCGGCAGTTCGATCTTCTCCGCGAGTCGGTCATTCCGAACTGGCGGCGCGAGTCAGATCTGCGGATGCGTGACAAGAAGATCCGGATCTGGAGCGCGGGTTGTTCCACCGGCGAAGAGCCGTACTCGCTGGCCATGCTTCTGCTCGGCGAGCTGCCGGCAGCGGACGGATGGGACGTCCGGATTCAGGCCACTGACCTTTCCACGCGTGTCCTGGCCTACGCCGGGCGCGGAGTGTGGCCGATCGAAAAAGCGGCCGAGATCCCGCAGCCCTACCTCAAGCGTTTCATGCTTCGCGGCACCCGTTCGCACCAGGGCGACGTGACCGCGGGCGCAGAGGTCCGCTCGATCGTCGAGTTCGCCCGCCTGAACCTCACCGAGACTCCGTACGGTGTCGGTCAGTTCGACGCGGTGTTCTGTCGCAATGTACTGATCTACTTCCGGCCCGAACGGCGCGTTGCGGTAATCGCCGAGCTGGTCAATCACATCAAACCTGGCGGCACTCTGCTACTCGGACATGCCGAGACGTTGCCGGTGACGCCCGCACTCACACGAGTGGTTCCGAATGTCTACGTCAAGTCCTGAGAGCGGCCCCGGTAGCGAGTCCGAACAGGAGCGTCCGCTGCGGGTGCTGATCGTTGACGACTCGGCTGTGGTCCGGCAGGGACTCTGCGCCATCCTCACGTCGGAGCGCGGTTTCGACACGGCGATAGCGTCCGATCCCATCCTGGCCATCGAGAAGATGAAGCGGCTCTGGCCCGACGTGGTCGTGACCGACATCGAGATGCCGCGCATGGACGGGCTGACGTTTCTGACCTGGATCATGCAGGAGCAGCCGACGCCGGTGGTGATCTGCTCGGAGTTTGTCGGAGACCGCAGCGACCTGGCGTTGCTCGCTCTCGAGCGGGGAGCTGTCGAGTTGATCGCCAAGCCGCGGCTGGGAGTGCGGGCATTTCTTCAGGAAAACGAGGCCACTCTCGTCGACAGCGTGCAGGCGGCTGCGAAGGCGCGCCTCCGGACGACGTCTCGAGCGGGAACGAGCGGCGGTCCGGCTACCGTGCGGCGGAAGAAGGTGCTGCCGCGATCACGAATGTGCAGCGACCTCGTCGTCGTGGGTGCGTCCACTGGAGGAACCGAAGCGATTCGCACGATCACTTCGGCGCTTGCGGGAGATTGCCCACCGCTGGTGATCGTCCAGCATATGCCCGCGGGGTTCACCCGCTCTTTTGCTGCCCGACTTGATGGCGCGTCCGCGGCAACCGTCCGAGAAGCCGCCGACGGCGACGTACTCCGGCCGGGCCTGGTGTTGATCGCTCCGGGTGATCGACACATCAGTGTGTCCCGCAGTGGCTCGAGATACGAGGTCTCGGTCACCGAGGGGCCGCTCGTCTCGCGCCATCGCCCGAGCGTCGATGTTTTGTTCCGTTCTGTCGCTGATGCGGCAGGACCGAATGCTGTCGGAATCCTGCTCACGGGGATGGGCAACGACGGAGCCGATGGCCTGAAGCGCATGCGCACGGCCGGAGCGGCGACTATCGCCCAGGACGAAGCCACCTGCGCCGTCTTCGGAATGCCCCGCGCCGCGGTGGCATGCAATGCCGTCCAGCACGTGCTGTCGATCGACGCGATCGCCGCATTCGCAGCTGAGCTCAGTGCAGCGGCGAACGTGCGCCGTAGCTGACGTCCTCCCAGACCGACGCTCCCGGCGCGCCTGCGTGCTCGATGAGGGGCGGCATCGTTTTGGGGAGCACGCACGTCGATCGACCTTGAAAGGTGAAGACCTGCTGCTGGTCCGGTCCGCAGTCCGTATTACAGATCCGAATCTCGGAAACTCGCAGTCCTCATCGCTCGGACGTTTGCAGGTAACTGTTGCAGCCGCGCGGGTTAGCAAAACAAGATGTTCTGTCGGGCCCCGGCTTAATGGTTGCTCTACTCCTGGCACGAACAGGTCCAGGACAAACGAAACAGAACAAGGAGAAACGTCGATGGTAAGAAGAGTTCAACTGGCGGTGCTACTGTGTGTGTTCGCTGCGACGTCCACCTTCGCTCAAAGCGAAGCATCCGGAACGGCGACGAAAAAGGCGGCCGCCGCCCCGCAGAAAACTGAGGAAGAGGGGGCGGCCGGCAGTAGCTCCGCAGCGGAGCAGGAAAAGGACAAACAGAAGCCGGCCGATGACGCAGATCAGCAGACGGAGCCGAAAGCGATCGAGGACATCTCGATCGAAGAGCTGCTGGAGCAAGAGGTTGTCGCTGTAGGTGAGACCGGCTCCTTCGGCAGCCGGCTCGAGAACCTCGGCGTGAAACCGTATGTGCACGCGTACGCGGTCATCGATTTCATGGAACAGCAGGGCGTCCCGAGCACTTTCAACGCCCATTACTTCAACGTCTTCATCGGCGCCAACATCGCCGAACGGGTGATCCCCGAGGTGCAGCTCGAGTATGAGCACGGCGGCGACGAAATCCAAGTGAGGTTCGCGCAGATCGACGTTCGCGTGGCCGAGGACCTGCTCGCGGTCCGGGCCGGCAAGTTTCTCGTTCCCATGGGCCTCTACAACGAGTACCTGTATCCGGAATACATCTCGAAGACGCCGCAACGGCCGTTCGCGATGCGGGAAATCGTCCCGGTGTCTTGGGCGGAAACAGGTGTTCAGCTTCGAGGCCGCTATGGCTGGGCCGCGCACCGGGACATGAACTATGCCCTGTACGTCGTCAACGGTCTCGAGCAGAAGGACGGCAAAGACGGTGGCGGAATCCGCCATATGCGAGGCAACAACGGGTCTCCTAAAGGGTGAGTAGAGCATATCCGTGGCCGAGAGGCGAGAGGGTGATGCCCGAGCACAAGAGCATGATCATGGCGATGAGCGCGCCGCCCGAATGGAAACCGAAGGCGCGATGACTGATCATCCGGATCTTGCTGTTGTAGCCCTCGACCGGACCGTTGGTGATGCGAAGCTCGATGAAGCGGCGTATGCCTGGCCAGTGGCGGCGTAGCGTTTCGGCCACACTCACAAAAGGGGGGAGCTGCGATCGTCGCGCCCAGCCGTACCACTCGTCGAACCGCTGGTCAG
>JANMSA010000469.1:0-1850 GCA_031388865.1 Acidobacteriota bacterium
CATAGAAAAGCGCCGGGGCTGAGCCGGCCCCTTCACGCGAAAGGGGGGGTGTCGTTGCGCGAAAGGGACCTGGGCGGGAGGGGCATCAAGGGCTCATGCCTGTTGCCCCGCCCGCCCAGGTCCCTCGACTCACGCTCGGGATGACAGAGCCGCGCGCGCAGTAGCAGCCGGGCAGGTCACCCGCAAGCCGCACAAAATCATCTCCGTAGCCCTCACCGATCGAGCGGCGATCCTGATGGGTGGGCGGGACGCACATGCGGCCTACTGGTTCGATGGCCGCGCGGAGCGCTTCGTCACGTCCCGCTACTATCCGGTCAATCCGGAGGTGCTCGCGTTCAATGCGCTGGTCCCCGGCTATGTGCCCGCGTCGGGGCAATGGAAGCTCTCGCGCCACGACCTTCAGGCCGTCACGTTCGACCCGCCCGCCGCCTGGCCCCTCAAGAACAACACGTACGGCGGAACGTTCCCACATCCGATTCCCACGGTTCGCGCGTTGCAATCCACGCCCTTCGCGCACGATCTGGTCTTCGACTTTGCGCAGCACGTTCTCGCCATCGAACGCCCTGATCTACTTTTCGTCGGCATCTCCTCAACGGATTACCTGGGCCATCTGTACGGGCCAGACTCTCTCGAAGTGGCCGACAGCGCGATTCGTCTGGACCGCGCGCTCGCAGCATTCCTGGACGCGTTGCAACGACGCCATGGTGACCGCGTGCTGGTGGCGCTCACCTCCGATCACGGCATCCAGTCCATTCCGGAGATCGCGAAGCTGCGCGATCCGGGTGCGGACGCCGGCCGCATCGACCTGCGTGTTCCTGCGCCGAATGCGCGCGTGATCGGCGAGCTCCCTCCGGCACGCATCGCGATTGAACGAGCAGCCGCGTCCAGGCTCGGACTCCCGTTCTCCCTCGACACCCCTCTGGAGAATGCGATCGTCTTCTTCTTCGAAGAACAGATGCTCTACGTGAATGCGCGGTTCCGGACCGGGCGCGCGAAGCGCGCGGTACGCGACGCCGTCCGGGAACTCGAGGGCGTCGCCGGCGCGTGGACGAACACCCAGGCGCTGCCTACGCTCGTTCGCAACTCCTTCCATCCAGAACGATCGGGCGACGTGCTCATCACACTGCGTCCGGGATGGATCTGGATGTGGGGCTCGAACAGCACCACCCATGGCCAGCCCGTCGACGCCGACCTGCACGTGCCGCTGATGTTCTGGGGCGCCGGTGTGGTCCCCGGCCGTCATGACGAAGACACATCGCCGCTCGACCTCGCGCGCATCCTCAGCGAGTACTCCGACGTGCGCTATCCTGCGTCCACACCTTGATCGCGAATGGTACTCGGCTGGGACCCTACGAGGTCGCCGCGCAACTGGGCGCGGGCGGGATGGGTGAAGTGTATCGGGCGCGTGACGCGCGCCTCGATCGCACCGTGGCCATCAAGGTGCTGCCCGCGGCGATGTCACGCGATCCCCGATTCCGTGAACGCTTCGAACGCGAGGCGCGCGCGATCTCATCGCTCAGCCATCCTCATATCTGCACTCTCTACGACATCGGCTCCGAGAACGGTGTCGACTACCTGGTCATGGAGTACCTCGAAGGGGAGTCGCTCGCGGAGCGTCTTGCCAAAGGACCGCTCCCCATGGACCAGGTCCTGCGCTACGGCGTGCAGATCGCCGAGGCGCTGGACAAGGCGCACCGTGCTGGGATCGTTCATCGCGATCTGAAGCCCGGCAACGTCGTGCTCACGAAGAGCGGCGCGAAGCTGGTCGACTTCGGACTGGCCAAGTTCACGGCCGGCACACCGTTCACACAGAGTGACCCGCACGCCGCGACGGCAGCGATGACCAGTCA
>JANMSA010000484.1:0-1770 GCA_031388865.1 Acidobacteriota bacterium
CGCGGTCTACGCGTCCCTCAGGGGCCCTGACCCGGTTGAGGCGACAAAACGGGTGCCCCCCGAGGCCACGGCTCCCGCTTCAAATCCCGCTCCCGGTTCGACTCCGGCTGGCGCGGTTGCCGCTCCCGGTTCGCAGCAGGCCTTTACTCCTGCGCCTCAGCCCCCCGGCGCGGCCCCGGCCGGAAAACTCTGGTCTGTCGAGCACGGTCACTGGCACAACGCGGCTCCGGCCGGCGCGGGAGCGAACGGCATCCAGGTCTCGACCCAGCAGATCCCACTGACCGATGAGCAGATCGCGAACCTCAAGCGGCTCGATGCCATGCCTCAGTCGTCGAACGCGCCCGTCGCTTCGGCCAACGCTCCGATCGCGGCCACGGCCCGCCTCTCGAATCCTCCCGTTGCCACTCCGCCCGGAAAAGTCTGGTCGTCCGAGCACGGACACTTTCATGACGCCGAACCTGCTGGTGGAGTGAGCGGTTTACGCGTTCTGGGCCAGTCCGTGGACACGAGAACCGGTGCTGTGTCGGCGCCTGTTCTCAAGCCCGGCCCCCAGCCTTCCGGTCCGGTTCCCACGGGCAAGGTGTGGTCAGCGGAGCACGGCCATTGGCATGATGCGCCGCCGAAGTAGGAGCTGATCGGTCACCACGCGTGCGGAAACCGACCTCGCACCTTCGCCAGGAACGATGGTCACACTCGGGTGGATGAAGGCGCAGGGACGCGCCGCTGCGCGTCCTGTACCGCGAGATCGGTTGCACAAAAGCAGCGTCGCTTCGATGAGTTTGGCGATTCTTTCATGGTTGGTTCGACGAACTTCTCGGTACCGGACGCGCAGCGGCGCGTCCCTAAGCATCCGTGCATCGGCGCGTCCCCAAATCTCGGTTCCGCTATCTGTCCTCGACAGTGAAGTAACGGTCGGGAAAAGCAGCGCGTGGCGAAGACCAGGTTCTTTGCCCCGTTCACGCGAACGTCGAATCCGATCATCTTCAGCTCTTCATTGTGCTTTGCAGGGCCGGTCAGGGGGCGCCGAGCGGCGTCGTGCCGGCAAAGGGAACCGCGAGGATAAAAATACTGAAGCAAGTAGAAAAAGCGCGCGGGGCTCATGGGAGAGCCCCGCGCGCGGGTGTTGGACTGCAGCAGATTGCTCGAGCCTGGAACTGTCCCCGGGATTATTCTTCCAGCGCGGCGAGGCGCGCTTCAATCATCAAGATCTGTTGGTCCTTTTCCTTTCGCAACTCGACGAGTTGCTGGCGCTGCTCCTCGATGATGTGCTGCTGCTTCTGGATCTCGCTCAGCAGCAGCGGGGCCAGGAAGTGGTAGCGCACCGTCTCGGCCTCTCCCCCCGGGGAGAACTGCACCAGCTCCGGCATCACCTGGGCCACTTCCTCGGCAATCAGACCGTACTGAGGGAATCCCACCTCGTCGCTGCGGTAGAAGAACGAGACCGGCCGAAGCTTCATGAGAGCGGCGCTTTGCTCGCCCAGGCCGACGATGTCCCTCTTGACGCTTGCCGAGGAATTGATCGTCCCAAGCTGTCCATTGGAATCGATCGCCACAAAAAGCGCGTCGGCCGAACCGGTGGCTACGCCCCGCACGCCGGCGAGAAACACTCGCGTTTGGAAGCCTGACCGGCCGATCCGGATCGTGCCCGACTCGCCGGAGGACCCGGCGTTGCCAATATGGATATTACTGATTCCGGTAGTGAGAAGCTGACCGGCACCAGCCCCAACTGCGATATTGCCATTCCCTGTGTTCCTTTCGAGCGCGGCGGCG
>JANMSA010000490.1:0-1978 GCA_031388865.1 Acidobacteriota bacterium
GTGCGAGTGAGATCGATCGGAATCGACTGTCCGCCCATCTCGATCTTCGCCTTGTAGGTGGCGCTACCGGCACGGAGACCGGCCGCCGGCTTCGGTGCATCAGTCGCAACTTCGACCTTCGTAGCCAGAGCGACTGACTTCGGGTCGACCATTATCTCCTTCAGGCGGGTCGCAATCGTCGGCGACACGGACTCCTGATACCTGCCGCCCAGGTGCTTCGCCAAAAACTTCTCGGCCGCCGTGAACAGCGCGAGGTTGTTGATCGGACGCGCGAAGCCGTGTCCTTCGTCCGGCGCGAGCATGTACTCGACGGGAAAGCCGCGATCGCGGAGCGCGATCACGATCTGCTCGCTCTCGGCCTTGTTGACGCGCGGATCGTTGGCGCCCTGAATCACGAGCAGCGGTGCCTTGATTTTAGCAGCCGAGTTGAGCGGTGACTGCCGCACGAGCTGAGCGTTTCCTGCGGCGGTGTTTGGATTTCCCATCCGCTCGTGGAAGATAATGCGTCCCGCTTCCCAGTACGGAGGAATGGACTTGAGCAGGGTCAACAGATTCGATGGGCCGACGATCGACACGCCCGCGGCGTAGAGATCCGGCGTGAATGCGAGTCCGGCCAGAGTAGCGTATCCGCCGTACGATCCACCCATGATTCCAATACGCTTCGGATTGGCGATGCCCTGCGAGATGAGGTACTGCACGCCATCGGTGAGGTCGGATTGCATCTTCTGACCCCACTCGTTGTTGCCGGCGTTGAGGAATTTCTTGCCGTAGCCGGTGGAGCTTCTGAAGTTCGGCTGCAGCACCGCGTAGCCGCGGTTGGCGAGGAACTGCGGGATCGGGCTGTAGCCCCATGAATCGCGGCCCCAGGGACCACCGTGCACGTACACGACTACCGGAAGATTCTTCGCGCCGACGCCAACGGGCAGCGTGAGAAACGCGGGAATCGTCATTCCGTCGGCGGCCTTGTAGCTGATCGCCTTCATTGGAGCAAGCGCTTCGCGCGGGAGCTTCTCGAACACGCGGTACTGGAACGTCAGCTTCTTGTTCTTGCGGTCGAACAGGTAGCGCTCGGCCGGCTCGGTGTCGCTGGTGACGATGATCATCACCAGGTTTTCATCGCGCGTGCTCGACGCAACGGTGATGTCCTTGCCGGGGAACTTGCTACTCAGGTAGCTGTAGTCCGACTCCCATTGCTTGTCCTTGAAGTGGTAGCGCTTGCGCTCGTCGTCGTATTGAGTCGCGATCAGCTCGTCGGTAACGTCCGAGAACAGCGCGTTGCCGAAGTCGACTCGATTCATCGGATCGGACTCGACCGACTCCTCAGCCTTCGTGGTCGGGTCGAACAGCACCAGACGGGTGAGATCGGTGTCGCCTTTGTTGGTCACCATGTATACGCGCTTGCCGTCCTTGCTGTACCGAACGGGGCTGCAGCTCTCGAACACGTTGCACGTGTAAACGGTGGTGAACGCCTTCTCGTCGACGCGAAGAATCTCGCTGTCCCCCTTGTCGGTGGTGCGGGCGGCGAGGCGCAGATTTCCCTTGTTGTCGAATACCCAGCCGGCGATGCGCTCGGTGTTCTGCCGCATCAAAGTGCGCTCACCAGTCGAGATGCGTACGCGATAGAGATCGTGCCACGCCTTGTCGCGGTCGTTGATGCCGACGTAGATGATGTCGGGATCGTTGTTCGGCACCGAGTAGATCGTGGCGCGCACACCCTTGGCAGCCGTGAGATTCCGCGCGGTCGGAACTTCCTGCCCGGCGGCGGGCCGAGCGGCGGGATCGACGGCGTAGACGTTGTAGTTCTCGTCGCCAAGGAGGTCCTGGACGAACAGGATGGACTTGCCGTCCTTGCTCCAGAAATACTGGGTGACCGGGCGCTTGACGTCATTGGTGATGAGACGGGCGGCAGTCCACGGCTCGTCCACTCCCTTCACCCAGATGTTGCGCGATTCCTTGTACGGCTTGAGGAACGTGATGT
>JANMSA010000529.1:0-3432 GCA_031388865.1 Acidobacteriota bacterium
CGAGCCTTCGAGTCTTCGAGGGGGCGATCTCATCAGTTGACTCCCCTCGAAGACTTGAAGACTTGAAGACTTGAAGACTCGAAGACTCGAAGGCTCGAAGACTCGTAGAGGCTCAACCGATCACGAAGATCGTCGCCAGCCCCAGGAAAATCCCCATGCTGGCCACGTCGGTCGCGGTCGTGAGGAAGATGCTCGACGCCGTGGCCGGATCCGCGCCGAGCCTGCGAAGGATGAGCGGGATGAGCGCGCCGGACACGCCGCTGATCACGCAGCTACCCACCATGGCTACGGCGACGATGAGCCCCAGGGCCACTGCCTTCGGGTTTCCCTGCGCGCGAGCCACAAAGAACATTGCGGTCCCGGCGGTGACCCCCACCATCCCCCCGTTGAGCAGGCCGAGGAGCCCCTCCTTGAACACCAGCGCGCGTTCCTTTCCGGCTGCGAGCTCGCCGAGGGTCAATCCGCGGAGGGTCACTGCGAGAGCCTGACAGCCGGTGTTGCCCGACTGTCCCGCAAGCACGGGAAGGAACATCGCCAGAATGACCAGCTGATCGACCGTCTCCTGGAACACTCCCACGACAGCAGCAGCGATGAAGGCCGTCAGCAGGTTGAGCTGCAGCCACGGATGCCGGAACTTGAGGCTGCGCTGCCAGGGGGTGGCCAGGCGCTCTTCACGGTCGACACCGACCATGGTTCCGGCCTGCGCGCTGATCTCGTAGGCCTGTTCCTCGAACATCGCCTGGCCGCGAATCTCGCCGAGGAGCGTGCGGTTGGCGTCGCAGACGGGGTAGACCGGGAAGTGGCGGTTGAGCACGAGCTTCATCGCCTCGCGCAGCTCGAGCTCGGGCGTGAGGTAGAAGGGATCGGCCAGCATGATGTCGCGCAGCGACGCTGTGCGCTCCGACAACAGCAGGTCGCGCATGGTGACGATGCCGTTCAGTCGTCCGTTTGGGTCGACGACGAAGCCGTAAGTGACGAACGTCCGCTTCACGAGCTCGCGGATCGACTCCACAGCTTCCCCAACCCTCACCTCGGGCGCGAACGTGGCGGTCGGGGCCTCCATCATGTTTCCGATGGTCCCCTCGTCGTACGTTTCGTTCCGCACCCACTGTCCGGCCTCGGAGCGGGTCGCCGCCGCGAGCAACCGGATGCGATGTTCGTCGCCGATCTCGGCGAGCAGCTCCTGCGCCACCGCGGGGTTTACAACGCGGAGGGCGGCGACGGCCGTCGCGTCGTCATGCGAGAGCAGCAGCTCGGCCCCCTCGCGCGAGCCACGTTGCGAGATTGCGAGCGCAAGCGACTGCGGATCGTGCGTGATCGTCTTCTTCTTCATGGTTGGGCTCGATGATAGCCCACGGTTTCCGTAAGGCAGCAGGCAGTAAATGAGTTTGCGCTTCGCCGCACCGGACTCGCGTTCCGGGATGTCGACTCATTTCCTGCCTACTGCCTACAGCCCTGGAGCCCGCTCACCAGTTCGTGAGCCACAGATTCGAGACGGGATCGAGAGAGCGGGTGACCCGCGCGCTCGACGTCGTCAGGACCAGCTCGACCTCGGGAAACGCGAATGCGGAGACGACGTGACCGGCGCGGATCACGGGACCGTTGGCGAGCACGGCATGCGCGTGCACTCGAGGTGGCGGCGGAGTATCACTCGCGCTCCAGGTGACGTTGCCGGAGAACGAAGCGACTTCGCACTGGTCGACGAAGTCCTCGCGGAAGACCTGCCGCGTCGTCGCGTCCCACCAGGCCAGAGTGCCGCGGGAGACGGAGCCCACCGCGCTCACGGTGCCCGACTGAATGTCGTTGGCTACGAGGAACGAAGTCAGCGATGCGATGACCTCTTCCTCCGAGAAGACCAGCAGAAATGACGAGTCGTTCAGTGCGCGTGATTTCATCGGCGCAGCATACCGAACGAGGATCGATCGCAGTCCGTGCACGAAGTTCGCCGGCGCCTCGTGGCAAGGGATAGACTCCCTGGGTTCATTCGCATCGGGTCGCCCATGGATCTCATCGGCCAGAGGTTCGGCAATATTCGCGTCACGTCAGTCGTGGGGCAGGGCGGGATGGGAGAGGTGTACTCGGGCTATGACGAGAAGCTCGAGCGCAAGGTCGCCATCAAGGTGGTCAACGCGCACCAGCGTCTCGATGCCGAGGCGCGGGAGCGCCTGCTGCGCGAGGCCCGCGCACTCTCGCGGCTCGATCATCCGAACATCTGCCGCATTCACGACTACATCGAGAGTCACGCCGTGGACGTGCTCGTCCTCGAGTACATCGACGGCCGGACTCTGGGCGACATGATCCGGGAGCCGATGTCGCGGCTGGAAAAGCTGCGCATCGCCGCCGACATCGCCGCTGTGCTCGTGGCCGCACATCGCGCCGGTATCGTTCATCGCGATCTCAAGCCGGAGAATGTGATGCTGACCACGAAGCGCGAGGTCAAGGTGCTCGACTTCGGACTTGCGCGCTGGCTGCAGAAGTCGCGCACGATGTCTGGCGCGACCTGGAGGCGCATCGAAGCGGAGGCGGAGCCTCTCGGACGAACAGGCCGCGACCGTGAGGTCGGTGACCCCGAAACGACCCTGCACCTGCCGGCTGAGATGCGCGTGGACTCTTCCGCTACCGAAGCGGGCATCGCGGTTGGGACACCGCTGTACATGAGTCCCGAGCAGGCTCGCGGGGAGCTGCTCACTCCCGCGAGCGACCTGTTTTCGTTCGGGCTCCTGCTTCAGGTGCTCTTCACCGGACGCGAGCCGCACCCGGAACATCTCACGGGGCGGGAGCTGATGGTGCGCGTTGCCCGCGGAGAAACGAATCCGGTGGAAGGAGCCCCGGGCGACATTGCGGCGTTGATCCAGCGCCTGAAACAGCTCGCCCCTGCCGACCGTCCCACCGCCGTGGAAGTGGTGGAGCGCCTTCGTCATCTGAGCTCGAAGGGGCCGCGCATCGCGCGACGGGCGGTCGCCGCGTTCGTGGTGGGGGTGATCGCACTCGGCGCGTGGCGCTACACGGTCGATCTGCGTCGCGAGCGCCTCATCGCCGTCCGGGCGCAGGAGGAAGCGGTTCGCCGCCGCGCGCAGGCGGAAGACCTGATCAACTTCATGGTGGGCGACCTGCGCAAGAAGACGACGCTTCAGCGAATCCTGGCGACGTTCGATGACCGGGGAGCCTTCGAAAGCAAGCGCGAATTCACCACCAGCGATCCGAAGCTCGCGGGCCGCGGGTCCTTCAAGGAATATCTGATAGGCCTGGAAGAAGGCAAGAAATACCGCTTCGAGATGTCGCTCGGCGCGTCCCCGACCTGCGAAAGGGGTCGGTGCGCGCGAAGCGAATTGCTCGGTTGACCTCGCCCTACGTATTCCACCTCTCCCAAGCGCTCGGCCAGGTCTTTTCTGCGATCGGCCTCCCGTCCTTCTACGAGACCAGCCGTGATGC
>JANMSA010000655.1:0-7595 GCA_031388865.1 Acidobacteriota bacterium
TGGCGGTGAGCAGCCCATCACGAAGATCGAGTCCGAGGACAACGATCTCGTGTACATCCCTCTGGGGGTCGGAGCGGTCATCCCGCCGTGGAACTTCCCGCTGGCGATCATGGCCGGCATGACCACCGCGGGGGTCGTGGCCGGCAACACCATGGTCATGAAACCGTCGTCCGATTCACCTTGGATCGCCTACCGCTTCTTCGAACTCCTCGAAGAAGCAGGGATGCCGCCGGGAGTGGTCAACTTCGTCAGCGGCGGCGGCGGGGAGGTCGGCGATCCGCTGATCAAACATCCACGCGTCCGGTTCATCTCTTTTACCGGGTCGCGCGAAGTGGGGTTGAACATCAATGCCGAGGCGGCGAAACATCGCGAGGGACAGCTCTGGATCAAGCGGGTTGTGGCCGAGATGGGTGGCAAGGACGCGATCATCATCGATCGGGAGTGGACCAATCTCGACGAGGCCGCGTCGGCAGTGGTTGCGTCGGCGTTCGGATTTCAGGGGCAGAAGTGCTCCGCCTGCTCGCGCGTGATCATCGACGCGGCCATCTACGATCAGATCGTGCCGATGATCGTGGAGAAGACCAGAAAGCTCCGCATCGGTGACCCGTCGACGGCCGCCGCACAGATCGGCCCTGTGGTCAACGAGAAATCGATGCATTCGATCCGCTCCTACATCGAGCGAGGTACGAATGAGGGGGGAACGCTCCTCGCCGGCGGGAAGATCGACGAGACGGTCGGATACTTCGTAGAGCCGACCGTCATCGGCGACGTCGATCCGAAAGGCACGATTGCGCAGGAGGAGATCTTCGGACCCGTGCTCGCGGTGATCAAGGCGAAGGACTTCGACGACGCCCTGCGCATCGCGAACGACACGCAGTTCGGCCTCACCGGCGCAGTCTTTACGGAGAATGAGGAGAAGCTCGAGCGCGCCCGCAACGAGTTTTTCGTGGGCAATCTATACCTGAACAGGAAGTGCACGGGTGCCCTGGTCGGTGTGCACCCGTTTGGCGGCTTCAACATGTCCGGCACGGACTCAAAAGCCGGCGGTCGCGACTACCTGGGGCTGTTCCTGCAGGCGAAGGCCATCTCACGCAAAATCACGGGGTAGCCGAACACCCGTTTTCCTGATCTTTCGCGCCCGACAGGGCGCAGAAGCCCTCCTCGCATCGAGATGGTCCCGCGCCCCTGCCGGGGCGCAAGAGAACCCATGCACGTTCCGGTGGTATCGCGCTCCGCGCTCAACCACCGGCTATTCGCCACCACGCCTCCGGCGTGAATTCCCGGTATCGCGCTTCCGCGCGCTACTGTGCGTCGAGCGCGAACGTCACGGTGAGGTTGAAGATCGTGTCGACCGGCTTGCCGTTGAGCGTGCCCGGCTTGAAGTGCCACTTCTTAACTGCCCTCACGGCTTCGTCTGCGAGTCCTGCAGGAAGGCCTTTGATAACGCGGACATTGTCTACGTTTCCTCGCTTGTCGATGATTGCCTCGACCACCACGACGCCAGCGACACGTGCTTTCCGCGCGGCATCGGTGTAGTTCGGTTTGATGCGGTCCGTGGCGACAGGGGCCTTGACGTCACCACCGACGCGCAGCGGTCCGGCAGGCTCTGCAGGCGGGGGAGGAGGAGGCGGAGCTACGGGCGCTTCGACCCCACCGGTTCCCTCTCCTTCAGTCCCTGTTCCGGTGCCGCCGATTTTCCCGCCGATCTCGCCACCGACGACACCGCCGACTTCGCCGCCATGGACGCCGCCGACTTCACCGCCGACGATTCCGCCTGCGACGCCCCCCTGGACTCCCCCGGCCACGCCCGCGAGAACATCACCAGGTCCCTCGAATGTGCCCCCGGCCGGCTCTTCCTCGACGACCGCTGGCGTTTCCACCACCGGCAGGTTTCGCGAAGTCTGAGGAAGCACCTTCGGGATCTCTTTCGGGATCTCGACCGGAGGGGTGAAGACTGACGCGGTCCTCGGTGTAGGGACCTCGACTGCCTTGGGAATGGACTGCCTGGGCGCGCCGCTGCTCTGTGCGGGAGGAGGCGGAGGCGGTGGTGGGGGAGGCGGAGGAGCCGCTCCCTGCGTGAGGAAGGCCTTGATCGGCTTCTCGGAGTCGACCTTCTGCTCGGGTTTGATCGTGCCGGCGTAGACGATGCCGCCGACGAGCATTGCGTGCAGGGCGATCGAGGCCGTGGTCGCGCGCCAGCTGCGGCGTTCGTTCTTGCCTCGTTTCTTCGACTCGAGCAGGTTGCTTAGCAGGTCCATAGCACCTTTATTGATAGCAAAGGCTTGACCAATCTGGCTCAGAACGAAAGGAATATTTTCATCCGCGTAAAGTACGCGACATCAACGAGTTAGGCGCCGCTTTGCAGGGTACCGTGGCGTCTCCGCGAGCCGCCGGCACTCCAGCGGGTCTGCTACTGCCTGCTGCCGACCCGGGCCCATTTGACGTACGATCCTGGAGCATGCGCACCCTCGCTGTTTTCGCGTTGCTCTTCGCCGGCTGCGCCTCGACTCTCCAGACGATCCCGCCGGAATGGACGACGGTCCCCGAGGCGGCCAGAATCGGGGCCGTCGCGCTCGACGCGGCGGGAAAGGTTTCGAGGCCGGGTGTCCCGCCACTGAAGCCGGGGCCGATCCGGGTGGAAGGCGGCCGCCTGATGAATGGCGATCAGGCCATCACCGACGCGTTCGTGGCAATCGACTCCTTCGACGAATCGAATTCGCGGGGCGAGGTGATCTTCTCCGCGAAGCGCGACGCCACCTTCGACATCGGCCTGGTCGCCTCGGACGGCAGTGCGACGAACTGGATCCCCGCGGATCCCTCTGATGAAGTGCAGGTGACGTGGGCGCCTCGCGGAAACAAAGTGAGCTACTTCGTTCGCTCGCCTCTCGGCGACCTGGTGCGCACGTTTCACGTCCCGACCTCCTACCAGTTCGCGCTCGATTTCGGCCCGGCCGCGCTGCACGCGCTGGGGTGGGATCCGCAGGCGGAGCGCTTCGCCGTTGCCTACTCGACCGTGGACGCGTCCGATCGCGTGGAAGTGATGCGCTACGACGGCACCGAGCGGCGCATGGCCATTCCCCCGGCGAAGAGCCTCGGAGCAGATGTGCTGCCGTTCGGTGCGCGCACGATCGCACTCCGCCCCCAGGATCCGCGTTACGGCGAGAAGTTTCCGGTCGTCGTGTGGGTCGCCGAGCGCTTCGAGTGGAGCGACGCTCGCGCCGCGCTGATGCAGAACGGGCGTGTGGCGGTCCTGGTCACGACGCGCCCTCCTGACGGGGAACTCTGGAAAGCCATTCGCGAATCGCCGTGGGCCGACCAGGCGCGGGTGTTCCTCGTGGGAACCTCTGGCGGCTCGCTACCTGCGGGAGTGGTCCAGATCATCGGCGACCCCTCCGTTCCCGCGGGCCGCTACCGGCGGTCCGGCACAGTCGTGTCCGTTTCGCCCGCTGCGATACAATCCTTCGCCGCGGGCTTCATCGCAGATCAGAGGAAGAGGACCAGCGCCACGAATGGCAGCAGTCGTTGAGAGCGAGACGCGAAAGTCGACCGCCCGCGAATATTACGAAGCGCTCCTGATCGCGATCGTCTTCGTCAACTTCGCCAGGGTCTTCGCCTTCCAGGCGTTCAAGATCCCCAGTCCGTCGATGGAGGACAACCTGCTGACGGGCGACCACATCATCGTGAACAAGTTCATCTACGGACCGAAGGACCCGGTCTTTTCCACCCTGCTCCCGTTGCGCGACCCGGTGCGAGGGGACGTCGTCGTCTTTCGATTCCCCAACGATCCGCACGAAGACTGGGTGAAGCGCGTCGTGGGACTTCCGGGGGAGACGGTGGAGGTCCGAGGGAAGAAACTGTTCATCGACGGAAAGCAGCTTGAAGAGCCCTACGCGGTATTCGACGACACGCGCACTTACCCGGCAAATGGTTTTCTGCCGGAGCCGTATCGCTCACGCGATCACTTCGGGCCCATGGTCGTGCCGGCCGGCGAGTTCTTCGTGATGGGCGACAATCGCGATCACTCGTACGACTCGCGGTATTGGGGCTCCGTACGCCGGTCGCTGATCAAAGGGCGTGCGTTCATGGTCTATTGGTCCTTCGACATCCCTCCGCCGCTGGGCAACTCGATGCGCGATCGCGTCGATGAGCTCGGCCGCGTGGCGCTGCGCTTCTTTCCGGACACGCGGTGGAAGCGGACCTTTTTCATCGTCGACAGCAGATACCACTACACGCCCGGCCTGACTACCCATGGAAACGACTGACGAACAAGATCTGCCGTCCGCGGCCGCACTGGAGCACGCGGAAGCGGATGTCATCGACCGCGGCGGGCACTCGGTCTCGCGGCGGAGCATCCCTGAGAACGTGCTCAAGGTCCTGTACCGGCTGCATCGTAGCGGTTACCGCGCGTACTTATGTGGCGGCAGCGTGCGCGATCTGCTGATGTCGCGCACGCCGTAGGACTTCGATGTGGCCACGGATGCGCTTCCCGCGGAAGTGCGAAGACTCTTCCGCAACAGCAGGATCATCGGACGGCGCTTCCGGCTCGTGCATATCATCTTTCAGGACCAGGTCGTGGAAGTGGCGACCTTCCGGCGCGAGCCGGACCGTGTCGTGGTCGTGGATGAGGAGCCGAGCGAAGATGTCCTGATCACGGACGACAACACGTTCGGCTCGCCGCTTCAGGACGCGCGGCGCCGCGATTTCACGATCAACGCGCTCTTCTACAACATCTCCGACTTCTCGGTGATCGACTACGTCGGCGGCATCGAGGACCTGCGCGCGGGCCGCGTGCGCGTCATCGGCGACCCTGATCTGCGCTTCCGCGAAGACCCCGTGCGCATGATGCGCGCCATCGAGTTTGCGTCACGGCTCGGTTTCGAGATCGAGGAAGGAACCTACAACGGCATCCTCCGCCATCGCAGCGACATCCTCAAGGCGTCGCCGCCGCGCGTGTCGGAGGAGATTCTGGAATTGCTGCGGCGAGGCTGGTCGCGGGGTGCCATCCGCCTGATGGTGGATACCGGCCTGCTCGAGCCGCTGCTGCCGGAGATCTACCACGCCATCAGCACCGATCGGGCTCCGTACTTCTGGAAGATGCTGGAAGTCCTCGACCGCACCGTGCAGTCGGGACGCAAAGTCCCGGATGGGGTGCTGCTCTCGGTACTGATGCTCCCGTGGGTCATCGAGGAGATCGAGGAAGAAGAGAAGCGGCGCGACCAGCGCATGCGCATCGGCGAGGTGATCATCTTCATCCGAGACCTCACACAGCCGCTCTGCGCTCGGATGTCCCTCTCCGCGGGGAACCGCCACCAGATCGAGCAGGCGCTGGAGACGCTGTGGCGCATCCTGGAACCACCCACCGATCGCCGCGCCCAGTTCCGCGCCGTCTACCGCGAGCCGTTCAACGACGCGCTCTCGCTGCTCGAGCTGTACGCGCTCTCCTCCGGTCGTTACGTGGACGTCTTCCGCCAATGGCAGGCCTTCGCGCAACGCGTGCGGCGGGCACAGGAAGAAGGGGAGCAGGCGACCAAAGTACGGCGGCGAAGAAAGCACAAGTAGCTGGGTGGTTGTTGCGCGGGGTCAGTAGCACCGGGCCCATTTGTTGTCTGTTGTTGTCAGTTGTCTGCGCAGCATGGCTCGAAGCCCACGCTGCGCAGAAACTGACAACTGACAAGTGCTAGGTGGAGCGGTGGGCTCTCAGCCCGCCGAGGCACTTGCGAAGAGGTCCCCAGTACGTGGCCGCTGGAGGCGGCTCGTAGGGTAGGCTGGCAGTGCGCGCGAAGCGAGCGACACCGGTCCGAACCCGCGTGGTGAGATCGACCCCGGCAGGGGTCGCAGGTAGAACGTGCCGGTGGAACCGACGGCGAAACGACCGCGTGCTGCGCGGTCGTTTCGGAGCTCGGGTGAGATTAGGGTTCGCTGCGAAAGAACACGTCGTAGTACTTTCGTTCGCGCTCCTTGTTGCCCTCGCGGAGTCGGAACTTGGACGCATACCGGAACAGGTTTCCCCACTGGTCGCGCTTTCCGATCGTCCGGTAGTCCGTCTCCAGCGCGGTCACGACGCTGCTGCCGATCCCCTGAAGCTCGTCAGGTGTCGTCCATCCGTCGTGGTTGCGGTCGGTCCACAGCAGGAGAGTGGACCACGCTCCATCCCGACGATCCACCACTCCATCGTGGTTCTCGTCGAGCTCAGCGAGTGCAATGAAGCCGTGCGGTGCAAGCGCACCGGACTGGAGTGGCGTGAAGTTTCCGAAGAGCTCTGATCCGTTGTCGATCTGGCCGTTGCCGTTTCGATCCCTGGCCAGGAATGCGTTTTCGACCCCAAGCCGCGTCCACGAGATCTGACGTCTGCGCCCCTCGTTGCGAAGGTCGAACTGCACTCCCCCGGCAAGAGAGGTCAGTCGGTAGCTCTCATCGCCCAGGTCCAGAATGATCGGTGAAGAATTGCAGGGAGGATTCGGACACGTCGGAGGGTCCTCCGGGATCTCCGGTGAAGGTGGTTGGGGCGGCGGGCCTTCGGGGCAGCCCAGGTCGGCATCGGAGGAATTGCATACCCTCCCATACTCATTGAGAGCCTCGCCCCAGCCGGGAGGGACCTCGGCAGTACTACATCCAAAGCCAACGTCCTCGTTTTTGAGTTCGTATCCCCCCTCAGAGGGGAACGTATCGGCACATGAGGCTTGGAAGTCGTGTCTAATCTTGTTATCTGGGAGCGGAGTCTTCGTGTCCTTCTCGTAGCAGTCCATGCATTGTTCCTGGATCTGAGCCGCTGCAGGGACGGAAAGCGTTGCGATCACTATCATCGCTACGGGGATCGAGAAACGGACCATGGATTACACTCCTTTTCTACGGGCTGTTTAGTTTTCTGTTAAGTCGACCCTGGTCGTCTTGCCGGGTTCGACGACGAACGTCTTGATTGGAGTCAGGCTCGAGCCGCGTCCCGTGAATACTGTGGCGAGCTCTTCGGCGTTGTGCGTTTCCACGTACGTCCATCTCCCCACCGCGAGCCTCTTGAAC
This sequence comes from Acidobacteriota bacterium, assembly GCA_031388865.1. Taxonomy (GTDB): domain Bacteria; phylum Acidobacteriota; class Thermoanaerobaculia; order Gp7-AA8; family Gp7-AA8; genus QHVT01. Next base: position 7,018 of record JANMSA010000655.1, read on the forward strand.
ACCAACGCTTCGTGGCCAATGCTCTCCTGTTCGGACGTCGCGAAGAAGGGCACGGCGCAACCGCCCGACGACACGAGCCAACTCGTGGTGCCGGGCCTCGTCACCCATTGGCGGGCGATCAGCCGCACCTCGCCGCTGTGCGGCCCTACCTGGATCGTCTGATCGGAGTCGAGCCTGCGCACCTCACAGGAGAGCCTCCCGTCCGACATCGAGTGGATGACGACATTCGTGGGGGATGCCTGCTGAGCGTGCGACAGTTGAAATTTGACTTCGCCGCGCGCGCCCGTCGATCTTCCATAGTATTGAGGCTGCACAGCGCCGGGGGCCAGGAACTCGGCACCTACGCTCACAAGGGACAGAGGTGTGCCCGTCATATCGACGACGCGAATTTTCACAGTTTGGAGCGGGTCCACGACCAGTCTGATCCCGTCGACGTCACCCTCGCCGACGGTGACCATCACCCGCTCGCTGCGTTCGGTAGTTGATTCCGCGATGAGCTCCCACCTGCCGGGCACGACGCCGTCGAGCACGAACCCACCGTCCGCGGAGTTCTTTGCGCCGACGGCGCCGGCGGGCTC
>JANMSA010000564.1:0-2743 GCA_031388865.1 Acidobacteriota bacterium
GCAACATGACCGAGCGCATCGAAGCGGTCCAGCGTGCATTCACTGCCTACTCCGTCGAGCGTGAGCTGGGTAGCGGCGGCATGGCGACCGTGTACCTCGCGCACGACCGGAAGCACGACCGCAAGATCGCAATCAAGATTCTCCACGCCGAGCTCGCCGCGGTGCTCGGCGCGGAGAGATTCCTCCAGGAAATAAGAGTCACCGCCAACCTCCAGCATCCCCACATCCTTGGCCTGATCGATTCCGGCCTGATCGGCGAGGACGTCGTCGAGCTGAGGGGAAGGCCGTACTACGTGATGCCGTACGTGGATGGGGAGTCACTCCGGCAACGGCTCGACAAAGAGCAGCAACTTCCCGTTTCCGATGCGGTGCGAATCTCGACGGAGGTCGCGAGCGCGCTGGACTACGCGCACCGGCACGGAGTGATTCACCGCGACATCAAGCCCGAGAACATCCTGCTGCACGACGGCAGCGCGATCGTCGCCGACTTCGGAATCGCGCTGGCGATTACGCAGGCCGGCGGTGCGCGAATCACCCAGACCGGTCTCTCCCTTGGTACGCCGGGCTACATGAGTCCGGAGCAGGCGATGGGAGAGCGGGCGATCACTGCGCGCAGCGACATCTATTCGCTCGGTGCGGTGACATACGAGATGCTCGCTGGTGAGCCCCCGTTCACTGGGCCGACCGTACAGGCCGTGGTCGCGCGTGTAATGACCGAGGAGCCGCGGCCACTCACCGCCCAGCGTCGGAGCGTACCATCGCACGTCGAGGGCGCGGTGTCGCGCGCGCTCGAGAAAGTCCCCGCTGACCGATTCGCATCCGCACACGAATTCGCAGAAGCGCTGAACAATCCTTCGTTCACATTCGCGTCCGGTTCGGCGACGCGGATGGCGAGAAGGAACAGCGGCCGTGAGAAATGGATGTTGTACGCAGCCGCCGGACTCGCCGCACTGTTTCTGGCGACGACCATGTGGGGGTGGATGCGCCCTGTGCGTTCGGAGAAGCCGGTCCTGCGCTACCGCCTGGTTTTCGATACGACCGAAGCGCTCGTTGCGGGCGCCTCCTGGTGGACGCGGGTTGCGCTCTCGCCCGATGGCTCGCGCCTGGCGTACATCGGCGGTCCGCGCGGCCAGATACTGGTTCGCCCACGCAATCAGCTGCATGCGCAAGCGATGCCAGGGAGCGAAGGAGCGAAGTCACCGTTTTTCTCCCCCGACGGCAGTCGCATCGGCTACCTCATCGAAGAGGGCGTCCGCTTCGCGTCGCTGGGCGGCGGTCCGCCGATCACCGTTTCGAACGCTCTGACGGGAGTCGCCGGGGCATCATGGGCACGCGATGGATTCATCTACCTCGATGGCCGGGGAGCCACTCCACTCCTTCGCGTTGAAGCGAAACCGGGTGCGGTCCCCAAGTGGTTTACCGCTCTGGATTCGGCAAGAGGAGAGGCCGATCACACTTGGCCTGAGGCGCTGCCTAACGGCAAAGGAGTGCTCTTCGCGATCCAGTTCACAGGCAATAAGGCGGAAAGACCGGGGACGACATTCGCGATCGGCGTCGCTGAAATCCCCTCCGGCAAACACCGTGTCCTCATCAACGATGCCACGCATCCGAAGTACACCGCTTCGGGCCACCTTCTCTACGTCGCGCCGAACAGAACGTTGATGATGGTTCCGTTCGATCAGAACTCGATGAAGGTGACGGGGGAGCCGACGGCACTCATCGAGGGCATGCGACTTGGCGGTTTGGGCGCGGCGGACCTGGCGGTTTCCGAGGGCGGTACGCTGCTCTACGGCACGGGCGGCGGAGAAGGACAGCACGAGCTGGTCTGGGTGACGCGCGACGGCAAGGCACAACCCGTCGATCCTGATTGGCCAGGCAATTTCTGGCAGCCGAGTCTCTCGCCGGATGGAAAACAGCTCGCGATCGCGATCTCTGCTCCGGAGGGGATCGAAATCTGGACAAAGCAGCTGGATCGGGGGCCGAGCATCAAGTTGACTACCGGGGAAAGCGAGAGCGTTGACCCGACGTGGACACCGGATGGGCGATCCTTGACCTTCTCCTCGAAGGGCGGCGCCTCGAGTTCCGACCTGTGGACCCGCCGGGCCGATGGTAGCAGTCAGCCATCGCTTCAGTTCCGCGCCAAAAATATGGCGTTCGACTCGCGCTGGTCTCCAGACGGAACCTGGCTGGTCTTCACGGCGAGCGGCTCAACAACAACCGCGGACATAGTCGGGATCCGCCCCGGTACTGATACGGTTCCCACACTGCTGGTGGCGACCGCGCCTGCCGAGCTCTCGCCGACACTCTCACCCGATGGCCGCTGGCTGGCATACGCTTCCAACGAGAGCGGCCGATTCGAGATCTACGTTGTGCCGTTCCCGAACACCGGCTCGGCGAGGTGGGCGGTCTCGACCCGCGGCGGCACGGCACCGCTCTGGTCTCGACGCGTGAACGAGCTGTTCTACCGCGACCTTGCCTGGAATCTGGTGAGTGTCGAGGTGAGGACTACGTCGACACTCTCAGTAGTTGGCTCGACACCGCTCTTTTCCACTCAGGGATTCCGCAACGAGGGGCTCACGCCCCAGTATGCGGTTTCGGCGGACAATAGCCGCTTTCTGATGATTCGGCCGCTAACGCTCACCGTTCCCGACGAGCTGGTGGTGGTCGAGAACTGGTTCGAGGAGCTCAAGGCGAAGGCGCGGAAGTAATAACCGCAGCGCCAAGGTTGCAGTTCGGAGTTAAT
>JANMSA010000566.1:0-3569 GCA_031388865.1 Acidobacteriota bacterium
CCGGGGGGGGGGGCGCGGGCCCCGGGCCCCCCCCCCCCCCCCCTTCCCCCTCCCCCCCCGCCTCGGGGGATGCGGGGGCCTTGGGGGTTTGGGGGCGCCCCCTCATGCAGACGACAGTGGTGTCATTAGCAGCGCCCGGATGACAGCGTGATACGGCAGGCAGCAGCGGGGGCACCAAATCCGTACGCCGATGAGCCTTTCACTCATCCCCTGCCTACGGCCTACTGGGCTCACTCCACCCTGAGATCCCGCAAATACCGATCGATCGTCTCGCGCAGCTCGCTATCGACCGGAACGGCGTTGCGGCCGGATGCCTCGGCGACGAGCACGTGCGGGAGGCCGGGGATGTCGGGGGATTGCTCGTGGCGCTCGATGGCGTGCAGCTCGGCGTGTTCGCTTCGTCCGTACTCCGACCAGTCGACCCGCGCGAATCCGGCATCGCGAAGCAGCGCCTCGAGCATCGCGGCGTTGTAGAGGAAGCGGTGTCCCCAGCCACGGAACGCGTGGTTGAGCCCGACGCAATCGCGAGCGGCGGCTGTGTCCCGTTTCCAGGCGTCGACATCGATGGTCGCGCGACGCGCTGACTCCGCTTTCCACCTGGTCGAGTAGGCGGTTGCCCACACCCAGTCCAGGTTGGGCGTCGTGAGACGGAGCACACCGTCCTCCGCCAGGGCACGCCGGCATTCGCGCACGAGGCGCCAGGCGTCTTCCAGCTCGAGGTGCTCGAGGAAGTGCTCCGCGAAGATATACGCGACGCCCTCGAACGGCAGACCCTCGCGAACATCCAGTACGCGATCGACTCCGGGGTAGGCATGCACGTCGATGTTCACCCAGCCCGGGAGAATCTCAGAGCCACTGCCGAGGTGGAGTCGGTCATTCATCGACCGCCACGATAGCGCGACTCGTGGTGCGGGATGACAAGCGGTGGCGCCGGTGTTTACCGTCTGATGCCCACTCGTACCATCTCAATCCGCGGGGCGCGGACGCACAATCTCAAGAACGTTTCCGTCGACATCCCGCAGCGGCAGCTCACGGTCGTAACCGGCCCGTCCGGGTCGGGCAAGTCGTCGCTCGCCTTCAACACTCTCTATGCCGAGGGGCAGCGGCGGTTCGTCGAGTCGATGTCGACATACGTGCGCCAGTTCCTCGAGCGCATCGACCGTCCGGACGTCGACCAGATCGACGGCATCCTCCCGGCGATCGCCATCGAACAGAAGAACAGCGTCAAGAACGCCCGCTCCACCGTCGCGACCGCGACCGAGCTCGCGGACCACATCCGCCTGTTCATGACCTATTGCGGGGAGACCTGGTGCGCCGACTGCGCCACCACCGTCCGCAAGGAGAACCCGGAGTCGATCACGACGCAGATCGTCGACACCCTCGCCGGCAAGCGCGCGATCGTCCTCGCGCCGGTCTTCTTCGACCCCAGCCACCTCGACGTCGTGGTCGAGCAGCTCGTGAAGGCCGGCTACTACCGCGTATGGATCGGCGGAGAAGTCCACGACCTGACCGAGCTCGACACCACCGGATTCACCTCGTTCGAGATGGTCATCACCCGGCTGCGCATCGAAGAGGAGCGGAGGACGCAGATCACAGAAGCCATCGAGCAGGCCTTCGAGCTCTCGAAGGGCAACGTGAACGTGATGGAGGAGAGTCCGGTCGACAGCCCCTCGGGACCAGTCGTCGAATGGCTGTCGCATCGATTCACCTCCCACTTCGCATGCAACAAGTGCGGGACAGAGTTTCTCGAGCCGACACCGCACATGTTCTCGTTCAACTCTCCGCTCGGCGCGTGCACGAACTGCCAGGGGTACGGACGGATCATCGGCATCGACATGGAGAAAGTGATCCCGAACCGCGACCTGCGCCTCGACGAGCAGCCGATTGCGCCGTGGAACTCGGCAGGCTATGAGGACTGCTACGAAGACCTGCAGAAGGCCGCAACGAAGTACAAGCTGCGGCTGGACGTGCCCGTGAAGAGCCTCAGCGAGGCTGAGTGGGACTTGCTCTACAACGGCCGCAGCAAGTGGTACGGGATCAAGGGCTTCTTCGAGTGGCTGGAGACGAAAAAGTACAAGATCCACGTGCGGGTGAAGCTGGCCAAATACCGCAGCTACGAGCCCTGTCCGCAATGCCACGGTTCACGCCTCAAGAACGTGGTGAACAACGTGAAGTTCCGCGACCTCACGGTCGGCCAGATTTTCGCGATGGACGTGAAGTCCGCGCGCCGGTTCTGGGAGTACCTGGCGATGTCGAAAGCGGAGGAGGCCATCGCCGGCCATCTTCGCCGCGAGATCGTGAACCGGCTGGTCTACCTCGACGAAGTCGGCCTTTCCTACCTCACACTGGACCGGCAGACGCGCACGCTCTCGGGCGGCGAGTCGCAGCGAATCAACCTCGCCGCCGCGCTGGGCAGCTCACTCACCGAAACGATGTACGTGATCGATGAGCCGACGGTGGGCCTGCACGCTCGCGACTCGGAGAGACTGCTCACCGTCCTCCGCCGCTTGAAAAACGCTGGGAACACGGTCATCGTCGTCGAGCACGATCCGACCATCATCGCCGGCGCCGACTACTACGTGGAGATGGGTCCGGGCGCGGGCGAGTACGGGGGGGAGGTGGTCCACGCCGGAAGCATCCCGCGCGCGGTCGAGTTGCCGCTCCCGCCGCGACCGGCCGACTCCGCTCGCGAAGACATGGGCTCCATCCGCATCGTGAACGCACGCGAGCACAATCTCCGCGGCGTCACCGCGGAGATTCCTCTCGGCAAGCTCGTCGCCGTCACGGGCGTGTCCGGCTCCGGGAAGTCGACGCTCATCCGCAACTGCCTGTTCAACCGCTACCGGCGCGACGTGCGCGGAGTGGCGGGTCTCGAGACCGGCAAGGTCGACGCGATCGAGGGGCTGAACCTGATCTATGACATGGAGTTTGTCGACCAGTCGCCAATCGGCCGCTCCTCGAGATCGAACCCGGCCACCTACATCAAGGCGTGGGACGAGATCCGCAAGCTGCTTTCCGAGACCACAGGAGCCAAGCTGCAGGGCGTCACCCCCGGGATGTTCTCGTTCAATACAGTCGGCGGCCGCTGCGAAGTCTGCCAGGGTGCGGGGGTGGTCACCATCGACATGCAGTTCCTCGCGGATGTGGAAGTGATCTGCGAGAAATGCGACGGGCGCCGCTTCGGCACGCAGGTCATGAAGGTCACGTTCAAGGGAAAGAACGTGAACGACATCCTGCAGATGACGGTCGATGAGGCATCGAAGTTTTTCGTGGCAAGGCGCGCCCTGCTCAAACGACTGGACTCGCTCCGCTCCGTCGGGCTCGGCTACCTCCGCCTTGGACAATCCACAGACTCGCTGTCCGGCGGTGAAGCACAGCGTCTCAAACTCGCGTCCTTCCTCGCGGAGAGTGCCGCGAAGAGCGGCGACAAGCCACGGCTGTTCCTGTTCGACGAGCCGACCACGGGCCTTGCGGCGAGTGACGTGCAGGTGCTCATCCGCACCTTCCGCGACCTCATCGACCGCGGCAACTCGGTGCTGGTGATCGAGCACAACATGCAGCTCGTGGAG
>JANMSA010000587.1:0-12939 GCA_031388865.1 Acidobacteriota bacterium
CGCTTCGCCACACCCTGGTTCAGGCCAAAGACATCGTGGTCGGACTGCAGCAGACGGGATCACCCGCCGCTGCGGAGCTGAAGTCGGGCTTCGAGCGCGCATGGAGCGAGATCGAGAACTCGTTTCGATCCGCGCGCGAAAAAGCGAAGGGCACGCCCGACGAAGCATCCGTGCCGCCGGAAGATCCACCGTCTCCGTCATAGTAGCCGGTGGTGCGAGCAAAGCGAGCGACCCGGACTGCAGCGGGCAATGGTGATCGACCCCGGAGCGGGTCGCGTGCCGGTCCGCAGTCGGAGACGCATTGCCAGATCCTCCGTGACCCCTGCCGGGGTCGAGATCATCACGGGTTGTATGGACCGGTGGTCGCTCGCTTCGCGCGCACCACCGGCTACCCTACGGGCCGCCTCCTGCGGCCACCGCCTGGGACCGACAACGCCAACTCACCAGCAACCGGCAACCGCAAAGTCACCCCGCGACGAGCTTCTCCACCTGGCCGATGTCGACGGGCTTGTACAGCAGTCCGGCCACGATGTCCTGGTCCGCTGAGCTCAACTTCTGATTCAGTACGCCCGTCACGATGAACGTGCGTGGCATTTCTTTGGGGCGCTGACTGCGCAGGTAGTCGAGCACACCCCAGCCGTCGATGCGGGGCATGAGCAGGTCGAGGAAGAGGAAGGTGTAGGTGTTGGCCTTGAGGAACTTGACCGCATCTACGCCGTTCGAGGCCTCGTCGAACGCGATCTGATGACGCTGCAGCACGTTTCCAAGGAGGTACCGCGTGGCGGGGTCGTCGTCTGCGACCAGAGCGCGACTCCCTGCTGTCCCGGCGCGCATGGGCTGCGGCGCAACAGCGATCTTCGGATCGGACTTGCGTGCGATGGGCGCGGGTGGCTGGGGAGCCCGTGCGCGAATGGGTTCTTCGCGCAGAGACTTCAGCAGGTCCTGCCGCAACTCATCACAATTCGGATACCGGTCCTCGGCCTGTTTCATCATGCAGCGGCGGACGATCGCCGCCAGTGGCGATGGAAGCGCCAATACAGCCTCCCCGATGTCCACCGGCTCCTGCATGACGATCTTCAGCAGCACCTCGGTCGGCGCTTCGCCGAAGAAAGGCTTTCGGCCGGAAAGCATTTCGTACAACACCACGCCGAGCGAGAAGATATCGGTGCGCTGGTCGACCAGCCGGCCCATGGCCTGCTCCGGCGACATGTAATGAGGCGTTCCCAACACCATTCCGCCCTGCGTCAGGCTGGGATCGGCTTTGCCGCCGATCGTCTTGGCAATGCCGAAGTCGAGGACCTTCACCACCTTCTGCGAGACGATGATGTTGTCGGGCTTGATGTCGCGGTGAATGATCCCTTTCTCGTGTGCCTCCGCGAGTCCCGAGGAGGCGTGAGCGGCGATGCGCACTGCCTCGGCGGGAAGCATCGGTCCGCGAGCGATCGGAGCGGAGAGCGGCTCTCCTTCGACGAGCTCCATGGCGATGAAGAGCAACCGCTCATGCTGATCGATGGCGTAGATGGTGGCGATGTTGGGGTGATTGAGCTGGGCAACGGTGCGCGCCTCGCGCAGGAAGCGCTCCTTCCACTCACTGTCCTCAGCCAGCGCCGCGGGCAGGATCTTGATCGCGACGTGACGCAGCAGCCGGCTGTCCTCTGCGCGCCAGACTTCGCCCATCCCCCCCGCGCCGATGCGCTCGATCAGCCGATAACTTCCGAGTTGCATGTCCGAACGATATGTCATGCGCAGGGTCAGAGAGCCCGGAACTTTCCGCTTCTCCGGATGATGCCGTCGAGGGCCACGATGACGCGATGGAACTCGGCGGCGAGTTGCTCGATTGCCGCGTCTGTGCCATCAAGCTTCCCATCGCGAGCGGACTCTTCCAGTGACGAGGCCATCGAGAGCATGCGTTTCGCACCCACGCTGCCGCTGGTGCTTTTCATCGCATGCGCGGCAAGCGCGAGGGCCCCGAAGTCACGCGCGGCGACGGCCGCGCGGAGGGCGTCCATGCGCGAGGGCACCTCCTGCCGGAACGTCCACACCAGACCGTCGAGAAACCCCTTTTGCGACCGGCTGATCGCCAGCAATGAGCTCACGCGTTCGCGGTCCAGGACGTATGGATCGTCCTGCTCCATGACGTCAGGTGTTGCACCAGAGTCCCGCTCGACGGGTTCCTTGCCGGCCCACAGCCGGACCACAGCTCCGAGCTGCTCGAGGGACACCGGTTTTGCGAGGTAGTCGTTCATCCCGGACGCCAGGCACTTCTCGCGCTGGCCGGTGAGTGCGTGTGCCGTGATCCCGATGATGGGCGTGGTGTTCACGGGCGCTGGCATCTGGCGGATGAGGCGAGTTGCTTGGTACCCGTCCATGCCCGGCATCTGCACGTCCATGAGGATGATGTCGAATCGCCCCCCTGCGATCTGGCCGAGCGCTTCGGCTCCGCTTGCCGCCACCACGCAATCGTGGCCGAGGCTCTGCAACTGGCCGATGGCGACGAGCTGGTTCACGCTGTTGTCCTCGACGAGGAGCACGCGCGCGGGCGCGTGGACGACCGGCGCTTCGACCAGCGGCTGCAGCGTCGCGTTGGCGAGGTCGGGATCGACCAGTCGAGCGATCGTGTCACAAAGCGCGCTGCGACGCACTGGCTTGATCACGAAGGCGTCGATGCCGGCTTTTTCGTACGTGACGATGTCGTTACGCCGTCTGCCGAACGCTGTCAGCAGCAACAGGCGGGTCGCGTCGAGCGCGCGCTCGCGGCGGATCGTGCGGGCGAACGTGAGGCCGTCTTCGTCCGGCAGCTGCATGTCGAACACGACCACGTCGTATTGATGCTGGTGAACGGCCGCCAGAGCTTCCGCGGCGCTCTCCGCCTCGTCGATCGCAATCCCTGTCGATGCGATCTGCTCCGCAAGCATGAAGCGATGGACCTCATTTCCGTCGACGAGCAACGCGCGACGGAGCGAAAGATCCCAACGCCGCGGGTGCGCGTCCGGAGCATCAGCGGGCCGCGCGAGAGGGAGCTCGAACCAGAACGTGGAGCCCTCGCCGGGCACGCTGATCAAGCCGATCTCGCCGCCCATCGCTTCGATGAGCTGCTTGGACACCGCCAGCCCCAGCCCGCTTCCGCCGTACTTGCGAGTGGTCGTGCCGTCCGCCTGCGTGAAGGGAGTGAAGAGGCGCTGCTGGACTGCGTTTGCGATGCCGATGCCCGTGTCAGTGACCAGGAAACGCAGGGTGACCTGCGACGGCGAGCTCTCCGGCTGCATGACCGTGAGCACGATCTCTCCCTGTCCGGTGAACTTGACCGCGTTGCCGACGAGGTTGAGCAGCACCTGGCGGATGCGGTGGGAATCGCCGCGCATTGCTGGCGCCACGTCAGGCATTACGAAGGTGCGGAACTTCAGGCGCTTCGCCGCTGCACGCGACGCAAAGTCCTCCGTGATCGCGTCGATCAGATCGTGGAGCTGAAAGTCGATCGCCTCGATCGTCAACTTTCCGGCCTCCACCTTCGCCAGATCGAGCACGTCGTTGACGATCGACAGCAGCGTCTCGCCGCTGGAGCGGATCATGTCGGCATACTCGCGCTGCTCGGGCGCGAGCGATGTGCCCAGGAGTAGGCCGGCCGAGCCGAGCACCCCGTTGAGCGGCGTGCGGATCTCGTGACTCATGTTGGCCAGAAACTCCGACTTCGCACGCGCCGACTGGAGCGCGGCGTCGCGGGCGCGGGCCAGCTCCTCCTCGGCACCCTTACGCTGTGTGATGTCGCGGGCGATGGCCTCGTAACCGGCCACGCGATCGCCGGCCAGGACTGTGAGCACGTTCTGGCCCACCCAGATCCTCACCCCCGACTTGGTGATCATCGGAAACTCGAAGTACGAGATTCGGTCGCGAGCCCGGAACTGATGCTCGTAGAAGTGGATGGCTGCGTCGCGGTAGTCGGGATCGATGAGATCGAGGTAATTGCACCCGATCAGCTCGTCCTGTGTGTAGCCGGTGATGGAGATCGCAGCCGGATTGACGTAGGTGAACGTGCCGTGAAGGTCAGCCTGGTAGATGATCTCGCCCGCGTTCTCGATGATGTGGCGATAGCGCTCGCGGCTCTCGTGCAGCTCGCGCTGTCCCGTACGCGCGTCGGTGACGTCCCGATAAGTGTAGAAGACTCCTTCGTCCACGCGTGCTGCCGTCACTTCGAGGGTACGGTCGTCGAGGTCGAGGTCGCGAACGCAGGCCTCGCCGCCGAGAGCGCGGTTGTGAGTCCCGGCGTCGAGATAGCCGGCATCGCCGAGCATGGTGCGCGCCATCGCGTTGAGCCACAAGATCCGCCCGTCCGCGGCGACGAGCGCAAAGCCGAGCGGCGCCTGCTCGAGCCACGCGAAGGGAGGGGAGGACATGGAGTGTCGCGATTGTATGCGTGCTTGTTAGGTTGGCGGTTGGCGGTTGTCAGTTGTCTGTGAGTCGTCGCCCGGCGGTCGTTCGCGGAAAATTGCTGAACAGACAACATCATCGAACCCCGAGTATGGCCTGGGCGGACGGAATACGCCGGGACGCGTTACGATGGCCCGCATGCGCCGCGCGCTGATCTCTCTTGCAGTTGCCGCCGCTACAGTGATCGGAGCGGTGGTTCTCTTCCGCCGTCCGGCCAGGAACCGGAACTGGGCGCAGGATCAGATCGTGCTGGCCCGGGCGGAGCTCACACCGCCGCTGGTGACGATCCGCGACGTCCGCAATTTTGAGTACGAGACGGAAGACCGCTATGCGCCGGCCTACTACGACAAGACCTACGACCTTCGCGAGCTGGACTCGGCCTGGTTTTTCGTCGAGCCGTTCGGCAAGGGTGGCGCTGCTCACACTTTCGTCAGCTTCGGGTTCGCCGACCGGGACTTCGTGTCCATCTCCGTGGAGATCCGCAAGGAGAAAGGGGAGAGCTTCTCACCCCTCAAAGGGCTGATGCGCGAGTACGAGCTGATGTACGTCGTCGGTGACGAGCGCGATCTCGTCAAGCTGCGTACGAACTTTCGCAAAGACCAGGTGCACTTGTACAGGATCCGCACGACACAAGAGCGCGTCCAGAAGATGTTCCTCTCGATGCTCCGTCGCGCGAACCAGCTGGGCGAGCAGCCGGAGTTCTACAACACGCTGACGAACACCTGCACGACGAACCTCGTTCGCCACGTGAACGAGATCACGCCGCGCCGTGTGCCCTACGGTCTGTCCGTGCTCCTCCCGGCGAATTCCGACCAGCTCGCGTACGAGCTCGGTCTGATCGACACCACCGCGCCGTTCGCTGAGCTGCGCAGGCGCGCAAACATCAACCAGCTCGCGGCCCGCTACGCGGACGATCCGGAGTTTTCGCGAAGAATCCGCAGCATGCCTTAGGGCTGGAGGCGGCGCTTAGGGTAGCCGGTGGTGAGAGCAAAGCGGGCGACCAACCGGACTGCGTCGGCAATGGAGATCGACCCGAAAGGGTCGCGTACCGGTTCGCATTCGGAGGCGGACCGGTGGTCGCTCGCTTCGCGCGCACCACCGGCAGAAGCTTTGAGAGTCAGAGCTCATCGCAGATGAGTCGAGTTTTCTTCAGGAGCTTGGAGTCGCGAATGAGCAACCCATTCCATCGAGATCCTTCTCCCCCTCCCGGGGGAGAAGGGTCTCGATGGGGGAGAGTGTCGCGAGACCGGCCGAGCCTTGGAATGGTCCATCTCGTCGGTCTGAGCGAAGCCGCGTTAGTGTTCTTCCTCATCGTCTTCGCCGAATCGCACCCGCACGTCCTTGACCTCGACCTCGTCATTCTCGGCAACCTCGATGAAGAGGAAGTCGCCTTCGATGCCGCGACCGTCGATGGTGAAGGTTCGGCCTTCGCGCGGGATGTCGAGGCTGTACTCGAGGATCTCCTCGTCGATGCGGATTTTCAGCACGCCTCCGGCACGCGTGCCGATGTCATCGCGCGCGTAGAAGCGGATCGACTGCACCGGTCTTCCGTCGATGGGGATCCTGATGCGGGCACGGCGGCCGCCGCATTCACTTCCGCCGATGCACGCACCTTCGTGCGTCACCTCGCGCCGGCCCGGCCCATTGCCACCGCGGCCTCGCCCTCGCGCACCGTAGAGCACCTCGATGTCCTTGATGTCGACCTCGTCGTCATAGGTCGTCTCGATCACCAGCTTCGATCCGTAGACGTTGTCGGCGTCGAGCTCGTGACGCTTGCCGGCGCGCTGTACGTCGATCGGCCAGCCGATCGTGGTCTGGTCGATGCGTACGGAGAGTTTGCCGTCCGCGCGCGTGCCGATCGCATCGTGAGCGTAGAAGCGAACGCCGAGGACGGGTGCGTTGTCGAGAGCGATGGTGATGCGGTCGCCATTCCGGCGGCAGTCATCCCCGCTGATGCAGCCTGCGGCTTCGGGATACGAACGCCACCCACCGCCGCGAGGTCCGCGCGGGCCACCGTAATCATCACCGGGGCGCGAGGGCCCGCGTCGGTTGCTGCCGTAAAGCACGGAAACGCCGGTGATCTCCACCTCGTCGTCGCTTGCGGGCTCGAATACGAGATACCGTCCCCGCAGCTCTTCGACTTCGAGGGTGAAGGTCTCCCCTTTGCGCGGGATGTCGATGTGTCCCTCGACTGTATTGCCGTCGATCTTCACGCGCAGCGAGCCGTCGGCTTTGGCGCCGATCTGGTCGTGTGCGCGGAAGCGAACCGCCACGACGGGACGGTCTTCGAGCGGAAGGCGCAAGCGGCGCTCCCGACAGGTCGAGCCGCCGATGCAGCCGCCACCCGCGAGCGGCGACCAGCTGCCTGCCTGCCGAAGATCCTGCGCGGATGACCCGGCGGTGAAGATGAAGAGAGAGGCGATGAGCAAGCGACGCATTCGGTGAAACCTCCGTTGCCGCATCTCATGCGTGCGGCGCGCCTGATATTCGCTGCGCAAAAGGCAGGATCAGGGGTGTTTTTGTCCACGGCGCGAGACGGCGTGTCATCCCCCCGCTACGTCGCCCACCCCTTCGCGCGTTCCACGGCGCGATGCCACGCGGCGGTCTTCGACGCGCGCTCGTCCGCGGTGATGCGCGGCGTGAACGTGCGACCGGCTCGCCACTGTGCATCGAGGTCGCCGCCCGACCAGAAGCCCACCGCGAGTCCGGCCAGGTAGGCGGCACCGAGCGCCGTCGACTCCGTCGTGAGCGAGCGCACGACCGGCACGCCGGCCAGGTCGGCCTGGATCTGCATCAGCAGATCGTTCGCGGACGCGCCGCCGTCCACGCGCAGCTCAGTGAGCGCGATGCCGGAGTCGCGGCGCATCGCTTCCATGACGTCAGCGCTCTGCAGCGCAATCGCTTCGAGCGTGGCGCGCGCCAGATGCGCGGAGGTGCTGCCCAGGGTCAGCCCCGCGATGGTGCCGCGGGCGTAGGAATCCCAGTGCGGCGCGGCCAGCCCGGTGAAGGCCGGAACGAACACCACGCCGCCGCTGTCCGGAACAGAAGCAGCGAGCGCCTCGATCTCCGCCACGTCGCGGACGATGCCCAGGTTGTCGCGAAGCCATTTCACCGCGGCTCCGGTGATGAAGATGCTTCCTTCCAGCGCGTACTGGTGGGGCTCGCACGCAACCGTGGAAAGCAGTCCATGCGTCGAGGCAACGATCCCGTCGCCGGTGTTCATCACCAGGAACGAGCCCGTGCCGTACGTATTTTTGGCCATGCCCGCGCGGGTGCAACGCTGCCCGAAGAGCGCCGCCTGCTGATCGCCCGCGATCCCCGCGATGGGGATTCCCGCGGGGATCGGAAGGCCCTCTCCCGTCCGCGCGACCACACCGCTGGACGGGTGAACTTCAGGAAGAACGGATCGCGGGATGCGCAGGATCGAGAGCAGTTCCTCGTCCCACTGCAGGCGGTGGATGTCGAAGAGCAGCGTGCGCGACGCGTTGGACGGATCGGTCGCGTGAGCCTCTCCATTCGTGAGACGCCAGATCAGGAAAGTGTCGACGGTCCCGAATGCGAGGTTCTCCGCGGAGCCGGCGCGGTCGAGCAACCAGCGGAGTTTCGTTCCGGAGAAGTAAGGGTCGAGCACCAGGCCCGTGCGATCCCGGAAGAGGGCCTCGCGACCCGCGGCGCGCAAGGCGTCGCAATCCCCAGCCGTGCGGCGGTCCTGCCAGACGATCGCGTTGTGCACGGGCTTCCCGGTTGCGCGATCCCACAGCAGGGTCGTCTCACGCTGATTGGTGACTCCGATGGCGGCGACTTCCACATCGGGCACCTGCGCCATCGCCTCAGCCGCGACGCCGATCTGCGTCGACCAGATCTCCTCCGGGTCATGCTCCACCCACCCTGGCTGCGGATAGATCTGGCGATACTCGCGCTGGGCGACCGCAAGCACGTTCGCTCCTTCGTCGAAGAGGATCGCGCGCGAAGAGGTCGTGCCCTGATCCAGCGCCAGGATGGCTTTCATGAGCGCGATTCTAGGCCCGCCGGGTTGTTGCTGGTTGCTGGTTGCTGGTTGACTGGGTTGCTGGTTGGTTGCTGGTTACTGGTTGTCTGCGGTGTATGGGCTTTCGAGCCGCGCCGCTCATGTTCAGGTGTTCAGTTTGATTCGCGACGTATTTGCATCAGGCCGTGCCGCGCTGACGACCGACTACCGTCGACAACCGTTTGAGCGATACACCGCCAGCAACCAGCAACCAGCGCGGCTGTTCATCCATTCACGTAGTTCAGGGAGAACGATCGCAGCCAGGTGTGCAATCTGTCCAACACTTCCGTGCGGGACGGCTCGGCCTCATTGAGGATCTCGTGGAAGAGCCCTGGGAACGGGTGCGCCTCCACGATGTTGCACGGAGCGGCGGCGGCGAAAGCTGCGCTGCCTCTCGCGTCCACGAGATGGTCCTCCCCGGCCCAGAGCAGCAGGGTGGGAACGACCCATCGTGGCGCCCGTTCGCGAGCGACCGTGCCTGCGTCGATGATTGCCTGCACCAGACGCGGCGTGACTGTGTCGTGGACGAGGGGGTCCTTTCGATAGGCTTCCACGACCTTCGCATCGTGAGAGATCTTCGTGGCGTCGAGCCCGTTCCGGCGCGGCAGGTTCGGCGCGAGCCAGCGCAGCAGGCGCACCGCCACACGATCTCTGGCGGGGATGAAAACCGCCAGCGCGGGAGAGGTGAGGACCAATCCATCGACGGGACGGCTCCACGAAGCCGGTCTCGTGGAGACGGCCTCGGCAACGAAACGTGCTGCGATGGCGCCGCCCATGCTGTGTCCCAGAAGAAGCAGCGGGCCGGGCTTTGAAGCCAGCACAGTAGCGTCGATCACTGCGGCCAGATCGATGTAGAGCGCAGCAGAAGATGACAGTGCTCCTCGCGGCCCCAAAGTCTGGCCGTGGCCCTGGTGGTCGTACCTCACGACGGTCCACCCGGCCTCTCGCAGAGACCTCGCTACGTGCTCGTAACGCCCGGAGTGCTCCCCCAAACCGTGTAAGATCACGATCGAGCCGTGGGCCGGTTCGGCGGGTTCCGGGAAGACTGGCGGTCTCTGGCGTGATCTCATGTCCGAGGCCGTGCGAATGCTACGTGCGATTTCATGTTCCTTTTGCGCGGGAAGGGACGAGAAGTTATTGTTGTTGCGCAGATCATCTCAACTACTTAGGAGCTCATGAAGAAAGCAACTGTGCTACTGCTTGCCTCGATGGGCATGTCGACAGTGCTCCATGCGGGCTCCACTGGAACTGCTTCTCTGCACATGCCGCAGGGCAGCGGAGCGGGGACTGCAAACGGTGACTACGTTACAACAGGTGTCGCCCCCGGCCTGAACACGTTCTACCGTTACTTCATCGAAGTGACGCCGAACCTGTCCCGCCTTCAAGTGGAGCTCTTCGACGCAGATGTCGGCTTCGGAGGAGCGGCTGAGGCAGCTCTCAATCGCGATCGGGCGCGTGGTGCCGGATTCGACACGACCGCGACTTACTCGCTCATCGACCCTGCGGGCGCGGCTCGAACGCTTCAGTTCACCACCGGCAACGCCGCCGGCCCGGCCGACGCTGCATGGGTCTCGCTCTACAACACGACAGGGAACAGCGTCCGAGACAACTTCGGGACGAACGCCTACACCAACAACGACGGAACGAACAACTGGGCCTCGAACTGGACGGAGACCGACGGGGGCGGCGGGGGTGCGACGGGAGGCTCGATCCAGGTGACCGCAGGTGAGCTTCGCCTGCAGGATGTTTTTGTTGGCATACCGGACATCTACCGCGAGGCTAATCTGGTGGGGATGGGACTGACCCGTGCCACGCTTACTTTCGACTACCGAACCTCCAACAACCTGGAGAACGCCGACGAGGTGCTCGTGCAGATCTCGAGCAACGGCGGCGGCACGTACACGACGCTGGAAACGTTCGTAAACGACAGTGCTGGCGCACGCTCCTACCCCATCACCGCCTTCATCGCGACCAACACGCGGGTTCGTTTTCTTCTCAACGGACTGACCGCTGCCGATGAGTTCTTCTTCGTCGACAACGTTCAGATCACCGACGATGGCGATCCGCTGGCCGGACACTGGGAACTGCGCGTGGCGCAAAGCGCGGGCGGGGACGACATCAACGCGCTTGGAATCCGCGCGCATGACGGAACGTCGGGCGCCGGCGGCACGGAGCTCAACGTCTACGCGGACTCGATGGTCTCCCTCGGCGTCAACCCGGACCCGGGCGCCAACTCGAGGACCTACACGCTCTACCCGTGGATCACGTCCGGCTGCGTTTGCTCGCAGAACGACTTCGATCGCGACACGGACTCAGGGAACACCGGCTCGGTCACCTACACCAGCCGTACGGCGGCGACCTCACAGACGTTTCCCACCACGACCCTGTCTCTCAACAACGCCTGGAACCACGACGACCTGACCCGCTGGGGCGACGACGACGAGTCGGACGACTACGGGATCTGGACGATGAGTCCCACCATCAACACGTACGGCGCCACCAGCGGCAATTACGAGACGACCTACGTCGGCAGCTACTTGACCGCAGGCGATCCGACGACCAACCCAATCGTCGCCGGCGTCAATCCGGCGGCGTTCCGGATCTACTTGCCGACGGACGCGGGAGCCGCACCTGCCAAGCCGTACCTCGAGCAATTTCTGACGCAGAACAGCGGCTTTCCGGGTCCGAACCCGGCCCAGGTTGGCGTGCAGACGGTCTACACGGTGACTGTGCGGCTCGTGAATCCCACGGTTTTTCCGGTCACTTACACCACACCCACGAACATCGTCACGGCGAACATCCCTGGCGGCGGCACGACCTATGACAGTTTCAACTCGGTTTCGCAAGGCGCCATCGTCTCGCAGCCGGCTGTGGGCGGCACGGGCAACATTACCTGGAATCCGGGCACTCTTGCTGCCGGTGCCACGGCCCTGATGGCCTACAACATCCGCATCACGCCGCCATCTGCGGCGCGAGTCCTGGCCACGGCCACACCAGCATCCGGCAACGGTACTCGGGCCAGGTTCGTGGATGAAACGGGGAATACCACCCAGACACGCGCCACCTACCTGATGGGCGGCGTCTGCGAGCTCGCCGTCACGGCAAACCTCGCGACGGAAGTCTTGCTGTCGTCCTTCCAGGTCGACGTGCGTGGCGGCGCCGCGAGCATCGAGTGGTCCACGGCTTCGGAAGCCGGGACGATCGGTTTCAACATCTACCGCGCGGACAACGGGGCGCAGGTCAACACTTCGCTCATTCCTGCCAGCATGAAGTCGCAGGGGGGCAAGTACCGCCTGCTCGATCGCAACAATGCCGACCCGAACCTTGCGTACTACGTCGAAGAGGTCACCGCCGGAGGCGTCAAGAAGCACTACGGTCCGCTGAACCGCCTTGCGGGCGTGGACCGCGACAAGCTTCGCCCCGAGGGTGGTCCGCGGCTCGAGATGGCGTCCAACGCCAACTGGAAGCTGGACACGAATGCGCCGAAGGGCAGAGTCGCCGCGGCGATGGCCGGCGTGCGAAATACGGGAGTCGTGAAAATTTCAGCGGCTGATCTCGCAGCCATCCTGGGCGAGAAAGATCAGACCGTCACCAAGGCGCTCGGCGGCGGCAAGCTGGCAGTGACGCACAACGGTGCCGCTGTTTCCTGGACCACGGACGGCGCGAGCCTGCAGTTCTTCGGAGAGGCCAGCACCTCGATCTACTCCTTCGAGCGTGTCTATCGTGTGGAGCTCGTGGCTGGCTCGCGGATGCAGACGGCCCAATGGAGCCCAGCGAATGTTCCGGTCACCTCGTTCCTCGCCTCGCAGGAGATCGAGACCGACGCCTTCGGCGCAGCAGTGCTGCCGCTGGATCCGGCCGGGGACTACTTCTTCTGGGACTACGTGGTCAGCGGCGACGCCACCTACGGCAACAGGATTTTCAATGCGAACGTCCCGTCGATGGCCTCTGCCAGCGGAGCATCCCTCTCGGTGCGGTTGCAGGGCGCTCTCAGGAACGCGCAGCACGGCGCGCGCATCACGCTCAACGGTGTCGCGCTGGGCACTCTGTCGTGGAGCTCTCTCGATGCACACGTGGCCACTCTGAACGTTCCCGCGGCCGTTCTGCGCGACGGAGCGAACGAGATCGGCGTGGAAGGGATCCTCGCAGAAGGAGCCCCGTACGACGTCTTCTACGTGGATGGCTTCACGCTGAAATACATGAAGTTCGCGAAGCCCCAGGCGGGGCAGATCGAAGTCCTCTCAGGCGCATCCGTCGCAGCCGGGCCGTTCACCGTGAATCCGCTGATCCTCGACATCTCCACACGCAACCATCCGGTGGTGGTCGAGGGCGCATCATTCCAGAACGGAACCGCCGCGGTGACTTCTCCGGCCAACCGGACCCTCTTTCTCTCCGAGTCGTTTAAGGCACCCAGCAATCAGCGCGGGACGCCAGAGGCTCAGCTCCGCGGCAAGATGAGCGCTGAAATGCTGATCAACGCCCCCCGC
>JANMSA010000597.1:0-3460 GCA_031388865.1 Acidobacteriota bacterium
AGCTGCGAGCTGAGAGCTGAGAGCTCGTCAAGAGCTGAGGGTTGGTGTTTCTCCTGCGAGCTGAGAGCTGCGAGCTGAAGGAGAGCTGCGAGCTGCGAGCGGAGGGAGAGCTGCGAGCTAAGGTCCAAGAGAAACCCAAGAACCGCGCCCACACCCCCACGTTACAATCGAGACCTCTCATGCGAATCCTTCTGATCTCGCCGCGCGGTCCTCTCTATCGCCATAAGACCGGGATCTGGAAGAAGTCGCTCCGCTACCAGCCGCTCACCCTCACCACGCTCGCTTCGCTCGTTCCGCCCGAGCTGAACGCCGAAGTCGTTCTGATGGATGAGGGGATCGATGACATCGATCGGAACGCGCAGGCGGATCTCGTCGGCATCAGCGCCATCACCGGAACGGCGCCGCGTTCGTACGAGCTGGCTGCGCACTTTCGCGCACGCGGCATCCCAGTCGTCATCGGCGGAGTTCACGCCACGCTTCTCCCCGAAGAAGTGATGCAGCATGCGGACGCGACCGTCGTCGGATATGCTGAAGAGACCTGGCCGCAGCTGTTGCGCGACTTCGCGGCCGGGAAGCTCCAGAAACGCTACGACCAGTCGCCGCACCTCAAGCTCGAGAACCTGCCTCTCCCGCGCCGAGACCTCCTCCCCGCGAAGTACTACATCACCCCCCACACGATCGAGGCCACCCGCGGCTGCATCCACAAATGCGAGTTCTGCGTCGTCCCGTCCGCGTGGGGCCGCCCTCTGCAGAAGCCGATCGGCGAGGTGATCGCCGACATCCGCCAGATGCGCCCGAAGAAGCTGATCTTTCTCGACCTCAATCTGATCTCCGACACGGACTACGCCAAGGAGCTGTTCCGGGCGCTGACTCCCCTGAGGGTGCGCTGGGGCGGTCTGGCCACGACCATGATCGCGTGGGACGACGAGCTCCTCGACCTCGCCGCCGCCAGCGGCTGCGGCGGGCTGCTCCTCGGCTTCGAGTCTCTCTCGGATGGCGCGCTTGCGGAATCTCGCAAACAGTTCTCGTCCCGCCTCGAGTACCGCACGGTGATCGAGAAGCTGCATGCCCGCCGCATCGCGATCCAGGGCTGCTTCGTCTTCGGGTTCGACGACGACGACCGCGACGTCTTCGAGAGAACCGCGCAGTTCGCGATCGACACGCACATCGATCTTCCCCGCTACGCGATCCTGACGCCGTTCCCCGGCACCCCCTTGCACACTCGCCTGGCGCGGGAAGGCCGGATCCTCACCACGGACTGGTCTTATTACGATGGTCAACACGTTGTCTACCGGCCGTTGGTCATCACCGCGGACGAACTGCTGAGGGGAGCCGAACGGGCCTGGAAGATGACGTACAGTTATCGGGGGATGTTCCAGCGCCTGGCCGGCTCCCGCGTGCAGTTGCCGATCTCCATCCCCGCGAACCTCGGCTACCGCTTCTACGCGCACCATTTGAACCAGTACTACACCTGCGACTGGTCGCTCACTTCTGCCGCAGTGAGAGCCGCGTAGATGCGACTCACTCTCGTCCATCCCTGCATCGGCCGGCGTGTGGGCGAGAAGTACATCCGCACGTGGCAGATGGAGCCGCTGGCGCCGGCCGTTCTGGCGGGACTCACACCCAAGGACGTCGAGGTCCGCTTCTACGACGACCGGATGGAGGAGATCCGTTACGACGAGCCGACGGATCTGGTCGCCATCAGCATCGAGACCTATACCGCCCGCCGCGCCTACGAGATCGCCACGGAGTTTCGCAAGCGCGGCGTGACCGTGGTCATGGGCGGCTTTCACGCGACGCTCGTGCCCGAAGAGGTCGCGGAGTACGCGGACTGCGTCGTGATCGGGGAGGCCGAGGGGCTCTGGCCGCAGGTCATCGAGGACTTCCGGGCGAGCCGGCTGCAGCCCGTCTATCGCGCCGCGAAACGCCCTTCTCTGGCAGGTGCCATCGCCGACCGCAGCATCTTCGCGGGCAAGCGCTATCTGCCGCTGGGCCTCGTCGAAGCGGGACGCGGCTGTCACTTCGCATGCGAGTTCTGTGCGATCCAGTCGTACTTTGCCAGCACGCAGACGCGCCGTCCCGCGGAAGAGGTGATCGACGAAGTGAAGCGGATGAAGAAGCCGCTCTACTTTTTCGTCGACGACAACATCACTTCCAACCTCGATCAGGCCAAGGAGCTGTACCGCCAGCTCATCCCGCTGAAGATCCGCTGGGTGAGCCAGGCCAGCATCAATGTCGCGCACGACGAGGAACTGCTGAAGCTCCTCAAGGCGTCGGGTTGTCAGGGGCTGCTGATCGGGTTCGAGTCGCTCAATCCGGCGAACCTCAGGAAGATGCACAAGTCCTTCAACACAATGAAGGGCGGCTACGAAGTCGCTCTGGAGAATCTGCGCCGTCACGGCATGCGTCTCTACGTGACCTTCATCCTCGGCTACGACGGCGACTCGTATGAGTCGCTGCATGAAGTCGTGCAGTTCGCGGAGCGGCACCGCTTCTACATCGTTGCCTTCAACCACCTCACCCCGTTCCCGGGTACCCCGCTGTACGACCGCCTGAAGAGTGAAGGGCGCCTCCTTTACGACAAGTGGTGGCTCGACCCCGGATATCGCTATGGAATGGTCCCGTACACTCCGGCAGGGATGACCGCGAACGAGGTGAAAGAAGGATGCATCTCCGCTCGCAAAGAGTTCTATCGACTCGGTTCGATCTGGCGCCGGAGCATGGATCGCGTGAATGCGGGTTCGCTGTACATGGGCGCGAAGTTCTTCATGATCAATGGACTGATCCGCCGCGAGGTGACCGAGCGAAAAGACTATCCGCTCGGGGATGAGGCATTCCGCGGATCGCTGCTGAGGGTAGGGGAGCGCGCGTGACCGCGGTCGCCTTCTCGCTGGCGACCGAAGAGGATGACGCGGGCATCCGCCGCCTGCTGGCGACGAACGCGATGCCCGGCCGCATCCGCGTTCGCTTCGAGCGGGAGCCCGACTATTTCGCGGGGTGCGCGGCCATGGGTCCATTCACGCAGGTGCTCGTCGCCAAAGATCAGGGACGGGTGGTCGGTGTCGCCTGCCGCGCCATCCGCCAGCTATACATCAACGGCGTGCCGGAGGACATCGGCTACCTCGGCCAGCTCCGTGTCGATGCCACTCATCGCGGGCACCACCTCGTCGCCCGTGGCTTCCGCAAACTGCGGGAGCTCCACGACGACGGTCGCGCCAGCGGATATGTCACCACGATCGTTGAGGGGAACGCGCAAGCGGAAGGGGTGCTCGTTCGCCGCCCTCGCGGATCGATGCCGCGGTACCGGCTGCTGGAGAAGCTCTACACCCTCGCGATTCCGGTTGCGCCGGCGGTTCGTACGGTTGTCGGTGGTCAGTTGTCAGTTGTCTGTGCCGTAGCGCGGAGGATGTCGAGCATCCCAAGCGGCACACGTGTGGCGATCCATGGCGTCAGCCAGTCC
>JANMSA010000653.1:0-4120 GCA_031388865.1 Acidobacteriota bacterium
AACCTGGTGTTCGAGGCGAAGCCTTAGCCGAATGGGTCGATTGAAGAGCCCCTCTCGTTGCGCGGGAGGGGCTCTCGCCCGGACGGCGACCGGCCGTGCCTGTTCTCTCCTTCACCTTCAGCGTCGTGAACACCTCGGGCATCGCGGTCAGCCAAACGTTCGCCGTCGAAGTCACCGGCAGAGCCGGCACCTCTCTCTACACCGAGAGCGTATCCAGACTCGCGGCACGTACGCGAAGGTCATCGTGTAAGCTGTCCACTCAGCCCCGGAGGAGGACAACGATGAGCGCTTCGCGTGGCCTTGCTGTCGTCGTGCTGGCCTGGTCCTGGTCGCTGTGGGCCGCCGGCAACGTGCCCGTCAAGTACGTCGGCAAGTGGCAGGGGATCTCCGGAACGATGGAGGCATCCGACGCTGGCGCGACTGGAACGGCCACCACCAAGAGAGACCTCGGCCACATCATCGAAAAGTTCGAGTTCGAGGTGAAGGACGACGGCTCGATCGAGGGCACGGGCAGAGCGAAGTACTGGTTCAACGTTTCCGCTCAGGCGGACCTGCTCGTCACCAGGGTGGGGCCGACCGCGTACCTGGAGGGTGGAACGCAGGTTCGCGAGTTCACCATCACGGGTCAGATGACACCGGAAGGCAAGGTCACGCTCAATGGCACGCCTTCGTCGCAGCTCGTGCTGATCAACGCCGGAAAGCGGGGCACGATGGGCGCCTGGAACGTGTTCAGCGCGAAGGAGTTTGAGGTTAGCCAGGATGGCTGCCTGACCGTCGTCGATGGAACGAACGTCATCGCCCCTCCTCCCATCGCCATGAAGGTGCAATGGAAGGCGGAGCGGAACTGCAAAGTCGATTGCGAGGTGGATCGCACCGAGGCGGGAGGGTCGAGCGATGCCAGGACCGTGAAAGTCGAGAACGTGATCGTTCATTGCACGGGCGGGTTGCACGACTCGTGTGACGGGTCCCAGTCGTACCGAGGCGGAACGGTGAACGGAATGGTCACGGAGTTCCGGAACGCGCAGACCCTTCGTGAGCAGGACCCCGCGAACAACATCAAGAAGAGCATTCACTACATCGTCGGACGGAACGGTGACGTGGTGCGCATGGTCCCGGAGGATCAGATCGCGTATCACAACTATCGGAACAACGCGAAGTACATCGGCCTGGAGCTGATCAACCATGGGAACGGCACCGACCCGTACCCGCTCGAGCAGGTGAACGCCGCCGCCGAGCTGATCGCCGAGATTCTGCGCTGCCACGGACTCGACTCCAACGACGTCCTGGGACACGGCGATGTGGACACCAGGATGAACAACAACTGCGTTCCGCCGCGCCCCCGGCGCACGGATCCAGGTGAGAACTTCCCATGGGAAGTCCTCCGCACGCGGATCGACGCTTTGCTGGCAGAGGAGTAGGCCGTCCAGCGTCTTCCGCGGCCACGCCTCGCGGGTCGGTGGGGTCGCGTGCGTGAGGCTGCCCTGTCAGCCGATTGCTCCGAGGCTGGTGGCGTTGATGCGGAAGTTCACGCTTCCATTCGGAGCGCGAGCTCGCCGATGAGGGCCGCGCCGTCGCCTTAGCCATGCGCTGCCGTGCATGCAGGCCAGAGTGTGTGGCTGGAACGCCGCCAGTTTCGCGAAAAGTGCTCGCCGGCCTTCTTCGAATGTGAGTAGTAGTCGATCGCACTGCGGAACGCTTCGCTCGGGCCAACACTATCGGGGCCGCCGTGGGGCCAGGCCTTCTTTCTTCGATTTCTGAAAGGGACGTGTGCTTGCGGTCGTGGCTAACTTGCACTTGGGCAAGATGTCAGGGTTCTTCGGAGGGCACGGATGCACGGGAACGAAGAACGAAGGACTGACACCAATGCCGGCGAAGGACTGACACCAATGCCGGCGCCGGTTCCCAATCGTCGTCGGTCATCGACGCAATTTGCTCCGAGGGACAGTCGTGAAGGTTGGTAGCGCATACGGGATTTGAACCCGTGTTACCGCCGTGAGAGGGCGGCGTCCTGGACCCCTAGACGAATGCGCCGAGCGAGGGACGGGGAGAGTAGCGAATGCCTCAATCCCTGTCAACCGCGTCTAACTTCAACGGCCTGGGCCGCATTCCACCGGGTCAATTCGTGGCTCGATGTTTCAGATTTGACCCGTGCAAACCCTGCTAAAGGTTCGCATGGTGACCCGTGGTCGCGCTAAGGCATTGAAACGAAAAGAGGCGATTCGTGGCTGGCACGTTGCTCTGTAGATCGGCCTTGAATCCCATTCAACTTAAGGAGAATCGTCCACTGATTAAGGAGAATCGTCCACTGATGCGTAAGCTCACCCCTTGGGTCACGCTGCTCTTCCTCGGTACATTCGCGACGGCTGCTGTGGCCGCCAACGGCAAGTTCAAAGGTCACTCCCCGAAGATCGCCCGCTCCGAGAGCGGCCTCACCTCGCCCTCCAGCGCTCCTGCGGACCAGATCGTGCGCGGATACCTCAATCGCTCGGACGACTCGCTCAAAGTCGCACGGGAGAACCTGGGCGGCGGCGGCGCGAAGCATGTGCTGATGGAGCAGTCGCTGGGCGGTCGCCTGGTGTACGGCGCCTACGTCAAAGCTGCGGTCGACAAGCATGGCCGTCTGACCAGCGTCATCGACGCGTCCGTCGCGAACGGCCCAGTGGCGCCGGCTTCGATCTCCGCAAACGGCGCGCTCTCCGCAGCGCTCGCGCACCGCTTCGGTGGAAACGCTCCGGCGTTCTATCGCGAACCCCAGGTCACGCCCGTCGTAGTCCCGATCGACGACAACTCGCTCGAGGAAGGCTATCTCGTGGAGACCTGGGAGCTGAAGAGCAACGCTCTCTGGCACACTCTGGTCGGCCGCAGCGGTGCGATCGTGCACCAGGAACTGCGCACGGACAGCGACTCCTATTTCATCTTTCCCGACCATCCCGGCGTGACGCCGCAAACGCTCGTGAGCGGTCCCGGCACCGGCAACATCGAGTCGCCCTCGGGTTGGGTGACGAGCAACACCACCATCGGCAACAACGCCGACGCCTACCTCGACCGCGATAACAACAACGCCGCGGATGTGAACGGCCGCCCGGTCTCGTCCACTGGGGACTTCGTATTCACCTTCGACGCCGCCGCGGCGCCGACGACCGTCACGAACCAGATGGTGGCCGTGTCGAACCTCTTCTACCTGAACAACCTCATTCACGACAAACTGTACAGACACGGCTTCAACGAAGCCGCAGGCAACTTCCAGACGAACAACTTCGGCAAAGGCGGCGCGGGCAACGACCCGGTCAATGCCGAGGGGCAGGATGGCGGCGGCACGAACAACGCGAACTTCTCGACGCCGGCTGACGGCAGCCGTCCGCGCATGCAGATGTACCTCTGGACCAGCGTCACCCCGAACCGCGACGGCGATCTCGATTCCGACATCGTCTATCACGAGTACGGACACGGCCTGACCTGGCGCATGATCGGCTCGATGAGCGGCGGCCTGGCCGGCGCCATCGGCGAAGGAATGTCCGACGTGCTGGCCTGCTACATGAACAACAACGACGTCGTCGGCGAGTACTCGAAGAACAACACCCTCGGCATCCGCCGCTATCGCTACGAAGGCTATCCGCTGACCTACGGCAACGCCACCGGTTCCAGCGTACATGCCGACGGCGAGATCTACGCCGCGACGATGTGGAAGCTGCGCGGTCTCTGGACCGCCTCAGGCCGGACGATGGACGCGCTCTGGAGCTACGCACTGGATGGGATGAACTACACGCCTGCGAACCCCGAGTATGAAGAGATGCGCGACGGGATTCTCGCGGCGATGCCGACGGAGGCCGAGGATTGCGTGGTGTGGGACGCGTTTGCGTCGATGGGCATCGGCGTCAATGCCGTGGGCACGGACTCGTGCGGCATTTTCGGGTGCAGCGTGAGCGTGACGCAAGACTTCACCAAGCCCGCGGCCTGTGGCGGAACACCGCCTCCGCCCGTTGTGATCACACTCTCCACTCGCGGATACAGGACCAGCAACAATCGCCCGCGAGTCGACCTGACCTGGAGCGGTGCGACGGGAACGGACGTCGACGTCTTCCGCAACAACGCCAAGGTCACCGCGACCGCGAATGACGGT
>JANMSA010000675.1:0-1738 GCA_031388865.1 Acidobacteriota bacterium
CAGCCGCGACGGCAACGATCAGCCGTGCCGGCAACGCGCGGCCCTACGGTGTCAGGGTCATCCGGCGCATCAGATCGTGTAAACGAGGATCGCTCCGGAGCACGTCCATCTCCGGCTCCACGCCGATGAACGTGAGATCGAGCGAGCGCTCCCGATAGGCTCGTTCGAGCCACATGAAGGCCTGATCCTTCTCGCCCAGCGCGGCGTGGGCGGCGGCCAGGCTGTACGCCGGAACGTAACGCTGCTTCGACATGTCGATCAGCTGCGCCAGCTGTTCCCGCGCCTCGCGCTCGCGGCCGGCGGACGCCAGCACGCGCACGAGCGCGGCAACGAAGCTCGGATTCCCTCCCGAGGCCTTGTACCCCTGCCGGAGATGAAAGACCGCATCGTCGTGGCGTCCGAGCCATCCGGAGGCCACGCCAAGACGCAGGTGGCCGATCGGAAAGCCGGGCTCGAGCTCGAGCGCGCGACGAGCTTCCGCCGCCGCCTGCTCGTGCCGCCGCGCGAAGTGGAACATCCACGCGATGCCGGAGGCGAGGATCGGAGAAACGGGCTCGACGTCGGAGCCGCGTTGCGCCTCGTCGACCGCCTCGTTCGTGCGGCCCCGGGCCGCGAGGAGCGCCGCGTACCAGAAGCGGGCCGTCCCATAGGCGGGGTCGATCGCGATCGCGCGCTGGAACTCGCGCTCGGCCGCCTCCCAGTTCCACTCGTACGTCTCCACGTATGCCAGCGACGTGTGCGCTTCCGCGAGGTCATCCTGCAGCACCAGCGCTCGTTGCGCAGCGGCTTTCGCTTTCGGCAGCGCCTCGGCCGGCCGGGCTATCGAGATCGACGTGTGCGGGAGGAGCACATAAGAATCCGCGAGACCGGCGTACGCGCGCGCGTAGTCGGGTGCCACTGCGATGGCCTGCTCGAAATGACCGATCGCCCTCAGCAGATCGTCGCCCGTGCGGCGGTTCCAGTAGAACCGGCCCTTGAAGTACGCCTCCAACGCGACCGGATTGACGGTGGAGATGCGCGCCATGCGCCGCTCCTGCTCGGGCGTCACGACCGCTCCGATTTCCCGGGCAATGGCGCGCGCGACTTCGCTCTGCACGGCGAGGGCATCACGCAGCGGACGATCGTAGCTCTGCGACCAGAGCGCGCGCTCGGGTCGGGCCTGCACCAGGCGCACGTGAATCCGCATGCCGTCGCCCGAGCGGGCCACCGATCCCTCGATCAGCGCATCGACGCCGAGCCGTGCGGCAATGCTCGGCAATTCCTCCGAGGCGTTGCGGTAACGGCTGGTGGATGTCCGCGATTTGACGGTCAGGCCGGTGATGCCTGTCAGCCGCACGAGGAGCTCCTCGGTCATTCCGCTGGCGAAGTAATCCTGCTCGGGATCGCGTGAAAGGTTGGTGAAGGGGAGGACCGCGACCGACCTGACCGGCGAGCTGGCTGGCGGCCGCCGCAGTCCCAGCCACCAGACTGACGCGAACGCGAGGACGACAGCGATGCCCGCCCACAGTGCGCGTCGCCGCGGGAAACCGCGCGTCGCCGCGGCCGGCGGAGCGGCGACCGTCGCACGCTCGAGAGCCTCGGCGAACTGGGCTGCCGTCGCGTACCGGTCTGCCGGCACCGAGGCCAGGGCCCTGAAGATCGCGGCCTCCAGCTCGCCGCCGACGGTGCGACGCACGCTGCGAATGCTGGCCGGCGGGTCGGTGAACTTGCGCGCCAGGATCGCCTGCGCGGTCTTGCC
>JANMSA010000690.1:0-4480 GCA_031388865.1 Acidobacteriota bacterium
TTCTTCCGGAACGAGTTGATCCCCGTCGTGTCGAACGGATTCAAGCCGCCCATCGGCGCCGGCTTCACGCGCTTCCTGCAGGAAGAGAGCGTCGCGTCGTCGCTGGCGACTGCGGTGGACGAGTCCCTTCGAGAGGGGAAAGGGGACGTTTACGACAGTCACCCCCCTCTGCGTGAGCGCGTGGCGGCGCTGCAAACGCTCGTCACCGGAGCGCACCTGGCGGGAGAACCGTTCGCCTCCTCACTCCTGCACCAGCTGCCACGTGTGGAAGAAGCGCTCCTTCGCTCGATGCTCACGGATGCGTCCATGGAACTGCGCGACGTGCAGTGGGAAGAAACCGGCACGTCGGTGTTCCTCCCGGCGTGGCGCAAGTCGGCGGAAGAGCACGCGCATGCGCTGCGCGAAGTGACCGCAGCGGACCTGCCCCACACTCGTCGCACCCGATGCAACCTTCTGGCAGCGGCTGAAGCTCGACGACGTCACTCCCGAGGAGCGCTCGTACGCGCTCACCTCGATCCTCGGTAGCGCGCTCTCCGCGCGGCTGCACGACGCAGGCTGGAGGTGCGACGCCGCGCCCGGGAAGGCGATTGTATTCTCGCGCGACGGACAAACGATCGAGCCGTTCACCATGGTCTCGAAACTTCACAGCAACGAATTGGCCGGCGAGTCCTGGACGGAGACCTGTCGCGCTGCGGGAATCGAACGGTTGACGCTGGGGTGAGAGATCGCGTTCGGGGAAAACGTTCGGGCCAGACTTCGTTCTTCTGATGCTTGCGGCAAAGCAGAGAAGAAAAGCTTCCACCGGCCGCTCATGCGCCCATGGGGCGAATGGTCGCCCCGCCGATCGTGTGCGGCCTGAATTACTATCCGGCGCATGTGCGGCAAACCCGATCCCTTCGAGAACCCACGCGCCCGCTCTCGTCGAGTTCCTCTCGAACGATCTCGCGAGGCGGCGATGCTCGATGAGGTGGCTGACGCTGCGGCGGCCAGCGCCGAGGAACGGATGGCCGCGATGATCGCGCTTCTCGACAGCGTGTACGCTCTATGGGCCTCGCGAGGACTCGATCTTGACGAAGGATTTTGCCGATTTCCTGGAATCACTCAACAGAGAAGGCGTGGCTTATGTCGTGATCGGGGGGATCGCGGTGCTCTCGCACATCCCCTGTCGGACCACTCGTGATCTCGACATCCTGATCGAACCGACGATCGAGAACGCGCGAAAGGCGCGCCGCGCGGTGGCGGTGTGGGGCTCGTTCGAGCCCGATACACGCCGGAAGATTTCATCGCGGGCGACATCCTCTCCTTCGGCGGCCTGTTGCGCGTCGAGATCCACAGCCGCGTTCCGGCCGTGACGTGGGAAGACGTGTGGCAGGGCCGAGTGGAAGGTGAGTTCCTCGGCGTTCACACACCGTTTGCCGGAGTCGAAGAGCTCATTCGCATGAAGCAGGCAACCGCGAATCTCGAGAAGGATCTGCCCGATGTGGAACGTCTGAAGGCACTTCGAAAACTACGCGATGGGGAGTGAACAGCGCGTGCAACGTGGCGCCGCGTCACTCCGTGCTACGGTGCTACCTCCTGAAGGCGATGCCCTTCTGTTCCAGGATGAAGCGGATGTGGTCCGCCCGCTTCTCTACCAGGTATGCCTCCCATTCGCCCGTGAGGCCACGACGGTGGATCGTTTCACGAAATCTGCGATACGCACCTCGGCCGCTGAGAGCCTCCGAAAGGTCTTTCCTTGCGGCGGGCCCGGCAACCCGGACCGCGAAGCGCCGCATCGTTCCGAAGTCGTCCATGTCGTGTGACAGGAGGAGACAGATCCACGTGCGATCATCGTCCTCCGCGCGAGACTCAGCTTCCGCCCCGTCGTCCCCTTCGTCTCCTTCCTCCTCGTCTTCGTTCAACTGCTCATCGTCGAACAGCTCGTCTTCCGCCTGGACGGTGACTTCACCGGTCTCGCGGTTCAGGAACAGTGCAGTCCCCTCACTGAGGAGATCGATCTCCACGACGATGCGAGATACCGAGACGATTGCCGAAGGGTCATAGGGGTCCTCGACTGGAGGCGGCGCCGCGTCGATCGCTTCGCGAATTTCACGCAGCTTCGCGGCGATGTCGCAGACGAGATCGCGCGCGGGTTCGCCCACCTCATCGACGCTGAGGAGCCCTGCGCTCACGGCTCCGCCGATGATGAGCGGCAGATCGGCGGCGGCGACCCCGAGGTAGTAGACGTCGCGGTCTTCGAGCCCCATCGACTCGTCCCGCTGATGCGCGAGCCGTGAGGCTTCCCGTAGCGCGCTTTTCTGCTTCTTCGTCAGATCGTCGAACGCCACCCGTGGAGAATAGGTGAATTGCGGCCTCAGGGGTTTGACCCGACCCTGCGGTGGCCTGTCGTACCTCTGGGCATGACCTTCTTTTCTCTGTGCACTCGTGCGGTCTGCAACGCTCCTCACGCTGACCCTCTCCCCCCGACGATGAACCCGTCGCGTGGAGAGGGGACGGTGTACGGGTGAGTTGCCCACCCGCCGCGGGTCATCCCGGGCGCTCGGATCGCTCCCGAAGTTCCTTCTGAAGAGTGGCGAAGCGCGCCAGCATCTGCTCGTACATGCGATCCGTCTTCTCGTGCAGGTGAGCTACCTCGAGCTCCGCCTTTACGTTGACTTCGTACTCGATGTCCGATCGCACGCGGTCTTTCTCAGCCTGCCGGTGCTGACTGACGAGGACGAAGCACGAAAGAAAGATCGCTTCGAGAGAGACGATCATCGTGAGCAGGCCGAACGGGTATGGATCGAATCTTCTCAGCCCGATGTCGATCGTGTTGATCACGATCCAGATGGCGAACCAGATGGCGTTGACGATCAGGAAGGGCATGCTGCCGCTGAACCACGCGATCCAGTCCGCCACCTTCTGGAGCGGCGTCAGCTGCTCCTCGACCTCGGCGTTGACGTTGCGCGATACCCGGGAGCGGAGCAGCTCGTCGGCTTTGCGCATCATCCCGGTCACCGCAGCGAGCATGCTCACGGCGCTGTCGGGATGCCGTCGAAAGAGCAGCAAAAGGTCCTCGCGGTCAAGCTCCAGCAGTTCGCTGTCCGCAAGAGCAACGGCCGTCGCCGTTCGCGCGCCGCGATCGAGGAGCGCAAGTTCGCCGAACAGATCGCCCTCGATACAGTTCGTCAGCACGATCTTCTGGCCGGTGTTGTCGCGAATGAACAGCTCCACCTCGCCGCTCCGAACCACGAAGAGCGACTCCCCCGGATGTCCGGCTTCAAAGAGCGTCTGTCCTGCTTCAACATGGATGGAGTCGACGACGGCTGCGAGGGCCAGGCAGTCCTCCTCGCTCAGAAGCTCGAACAGTTTTACGCTGGCGAGCAGTCGCGGATCACAACCCACGCGATGATTGTAGCCGCACCAACGAACGATGTCCGGCGCAGTGTCGTCAGACCTTCTGTCTTCTGGTACCTGCACGACACGAAGAAGCAGGTGTAACGCCACGCGCTCCGTTCAAACTTGCGCGACCGAACATCGAAACGAAGAATCCACACCCGGTTCCAACCAACGTGGCCTGACGACCAATGAACAAGGCGCGTTGCGAATATCGAAGATCGAAGGTGTGACCCCAACCCCGAGGCCCCAACGCCGAGGCCGTTCGGGGGCGCCTGGGGTGCACGAGAGTCGCGCTCACGTCGCGGGGGCGTAGAATGGCAGTCTTCACACAGACCGCGTGCAACTGTGCCGCGCGCGCCGTAAACACTGTCCGTCTTGAAGAGAGGTGGCCATGCTCCAGTTCTCGTGTCGAAATTTGATGATGGCCGCGTTCCTGATCGCTTCATCCGCGCATGCGGGAACGCCGGCGCCGCTCTCCTTCGAACGCAACGTCGGCCAGACTGACGTTCGCGCGCAGTTCGTGGCTCGTCTGCCCGGCCGCGTGGTCTTCCTCACCGCCACCGGCCTCACGACCAGCACGAGCGGTGTGGCGTCGCGGATGGATCTCGAAGCTGCCAATCGCCATGTGCAGCTGGCCGGGGTCGACGAACTGCCCGCGAAGAGCAACTACTTCATCGGCAAGGATCCGAAACGGTGGCGCACCGATGTGCCGCAGTACTCAGGCGTGCGTTACGTGAATGTCTATCGCGACATCGATCTGGTCTTCCACGGGAACGAGGGAGAGATCGAGTACGACTTCGTGGTCTCTCCCGGGGCCAATCCCCGATCGATTCGTCTCCGATTCACTCCGGCGGGCTCGTTATCGATCGACGCGGCCGGCGATCTCGTCATCGCTTCGACAGGAGCGCGTCAGGTCCACCGGCGTCCCGTCGCATACCAGGAGCGGCGTGGCGTCAGGCAGAGCGTCGGCGTGCGCTTCACGATCATGCGTGATGGAACGATCGGTTTCGATGTCGGCCCATACGATCGCCACCAGACGCTGGTGATCGATCCCGTCATTGTCTACTCGACCTATCTCGGCGGCAGCAGCGAGGACGAAGCG
>JANMSA010000697.1:0-1797 GCA_031388865.1 Acidobacteriota bacterium
TGACGGCCTTTTTCTGGCTGGGCAAGCTGATTGAAGTGGGTCCGACCGATAAGATCTTCACCAACCCGGCGCAGAAATTGACGGAAGATTACGTAACGGGGCGATTTGGATGACGACTGTTCCGCATTTCCAGGATGAACTGGATCAGCTCAAGGCCCGGCTGCTCGAGATGGGCGGCCTGGCGGAGGATCGCGTCCGATCCGCCGTCAAGGCGCTCGTCGACCGTGACCTGGCGCTCGTCGAACAGGTTCTCGGAGGAGACGGGCCGATCAACCAGCTGCACATCGAGATCGACAGCCGCTGCGTGAAACTCCTGGCGCTGCACCAGCCCATGGCGGTGGATCTCCGGGCGATCCTGTCGGCCGTCAAGATCAATACCGACCTGGAGCGGGTCGGCGACCTGGCCATCAATATCTCGGAGGCGGCGCTTCGCTATCTTGGCCACGCCCCCGTCAAGGAGCTGATCGACATCCCGCGCATGGCCGACATCGCCCACGGGATGCTGCGCGACGCCCTCGATGCCTTCGTCAAGCGGGACACCCTCCTCGCCCAGCAGGTCCTGGATGCCGACGATGCCCTGGACGCGCTGAAAACGCAGGTCTTCCGGGAGCTGCTCACCTACATGCTCCAGGACATGCACACCATCGAGGCCTCGCTGGACCTGATCCTCGTCTCGCGCCATCTCGAGCGGATCGGCGACCACGCCACCAACATCGCCGAAGATGTGATCTTCATGGTCTCGGCGCGCGACGTCAGACACCACGCGCACTAAGATTCCACGATTCCCACATTTCCAAATACAATTGGGGGGTTTGGGTACCTCCGACGCGGTCTGCGTCTATTGCCGGCGTCAGCCGGCAGACCCTGCGTGGCGTCCGTTCTGCAGCGAGCGCTGCAAGATGGCGGACCTCGGGCGGTGGCTCACTGGCGGGTACAGCATCCCCGTGGAAGACCTTTCCGAGGAAGACCTTCCCGAGGATCCGGAGCAGGATGGCGAAGCGTCCTAAGGACTAGATGGCCGAGACTCTGACAATCACCGACAACCGCACGGGCAAGCAGTACGAAGTCCCGATTCAGGACGGCACGATCAAGGCGACCGATCTGCGCCAGATCAAGGCCACGCCGGACGAGTTCGGCCTGATGACGTACGACCCGGCGTTCATGAACACGGCCAACTGCAAGAGCCGCATCACCTACATCGACGGCGACAAAGGGGTGCTCCTCTACCGCGGCTATCCAATCGAGCAGCTGGCCGAGCAGAGCGATTTTCTCGAGACGGCGTCGCTCATCCTCTTTGGCGAGCTGCCGCAGCGGACGCCGCACGAGGAATGGACGCGCGAGATCACGATGCACACGATGTTGCACACCAACATCGCGAAGCTGATGGAAGGGTTCCGGCACGACGCCCACCCGATGAGCATGTTCATCAGCACCGTGGGGGCGCTGTCGACGTTCTATCCCGACGCCAAGGACATCTTCTCGCCCGAATCGCGGCGGCTGCAGACGATCCGCCTCATCGCCAAGGTGCCGAGCATCGCGGCCTATGCCTTCCGCCACTCGATCGGCCGTCCGTTCAATCAGCCGGACAACGACCTGACCTATGCGGGCAACTTCCTCAGCATGCTGTTCCGCATGACCGAGCTGAAGTACCAGCCCAACCCGGTCCTCGAGCGCGCCATGGAAGTGCTCTTCATCCTGCACGCCGACCACGAGCAGAACTGCAGCACGACGACGATGCGCACGATCGGCAGCTCGCACTCCGACCCGTATTCCGCCCTCGCGGGGGCGGCGGCGGCG
>JANMSA010000712.1:0-1582 GCA_031388865.1 Acidobacteriota bacterium
CGGCTCGAATCGCGTCCACGTCACTTTCCTGAGGCTCGTTATCCGCGTCGGGATCTCCACGCCTTGCACGTTCCAGGTGATTTTGTCGCCAATCGCGACGTCGAGTTCTCCGGCGATGCCCTCTTCCATCGAGATCTCGCCTGTGTCGGCCGGAGTCGTCAGCGCCGCAGCGCTGAACCATTTTCCGACGGTCACCGTCTCGCTCGCGGCGGGCTTCGCGCGAAAAGTCGAGCGGAATTCACGGCGCAGCGCCCAGCGCGCGCGGCCTTGCTCGCCGCGCGGGACCGGCCGCATATCCGTGACGGATTTTCCATTGATCGAGGCGATGCGCATCGTCACCACCGGCGCCACCTGCACCACACCGTGGCCTCCGCCACGCACGATCGAGTCGAGCCCTGCGGACTGGTCCTGCTGCACGTCGAAAAATACGACGTTACCGACTGATGCCGCTGCCTCGATGGAGAACCGCTGCAGGATGTTCCTCTGCACCAGGTACAACGTGCTGACGAGGAACGCGCCGAACCCCAGAGCGAGCGTCACCGCGCGCGTCTGATTGCCGGGACGGTACAGATTGGCGACGCCCTGCCGGACGACGTACGGCCAACCACTTCTCAGGCCTCGCCTCGCGGCCCAGGAGAGTAACCCAGCGCTCAGGCTGAGTGCCAGAATCGCGACTCCCGTCGCGACACTCATCCAGAATGCCTGCTCCGGTGTGCGCGCGCGCAGCAACGCAATGGCGACTACGCTCGCCACCATCGCCAGATCGACGATGAGCCTCGGTGAATCCGTCCAGCGCATGCGAAGAACGTCCGCGTCGGTGTCGCGCCGGAGAGTCTGAAGAGGCGAGACATTTCTGAGAGCCAGCAGCGGGCGCAGCGCGAAGATGAGCGCGATCCATCCACCGATCGCGAGCCCGGTGAGCACCGCCGTCGGCACGAGCGTGACTTCCACATCGATAGGAAGGAAGCCCGTCAATACGTTCGGCAGAAGAAACTGAACCGCCACGCCGAGTGCGGCCCCGGCGGCGGCGCCGGCCAGCCCCATTGCGGCGGCCTGGGTGACGTAGATGGCCATCACCTGTCCACTCGAGGCGCCGAGGCAGCGGAGCACTGCCACGGTATCGATCTTCCTCGCGACGAACGCACGTACTCCGCTCGCAACTCCGATCCCGCCGAGCAGGAGTGCGACGAGTCCGACGATGCCGATGAAGTTGGAGAGGTTTTCGATCGCGTCCGCTGTCGACATCTCGGTCTGCGTGACCGTCCTCACTCGTAGCTGTGCGTTCTGAAGACGCGTGCGCAGCGGGCCGATGAACTTGTCCGGATCCGTCCGCGGAGGAAGCTTGGCGACTACGCTCCGATCGGCCGTGCTGCCGAACACCAGCAGCTGTGTCTCGGCGACGTAGCGCGCGGGAATGTAGATGCGTGGCCCAAAGGCCTCAGCTATTCCCGCCGCGCCCGGAGCGTCCTTGACGGTTGCGATGATCGTAAACGTTCCGAACCCGAGGCGGAGCGTGTCGCCGACGCGCGCGTTGAGCGTAGTCAGGACCGACGGATCGACGATAGCGTTTGCTCCCTTGTGG
>JANMSA010000736.1:0-2506 GCA_031388865.1 Acidobacteriota bacterium
CCGAGCTTGGTAGGATCTTCCCCACTCTCCGGGCGAACGCCCAGACGCCAACGGTCACCGACCCTGAGTCGGCACAGTTCCGGCTGTTCGACGCCTATTCCGCCTTCATCCGGGCGGGGGCGCAGCGGGCGCCGCTGCTCATCGTCCTGGACGACCTCCACTGGGCCGACAAGCCGACGCTGCTCCTCCTTCAGCACTTCGCCCGGGAGTTGTCGCGGCTCCGGGTGCTCGTCGTCTGCACCTACCGCGACACCGACCTCTCGCGCACCCATCCACTCTCCGAGGCGCTGGCCAACCTCAACCGGGAGGCCGGCTTCGTGCGCATCACGCTCCGAGGCCTCTCTCGCGCGGAGGTGGAAGCGTACATCCGGGCCGCGGCAAACGTCAGCCCGCCAGCCCGAGTCGTCGATCGGATCTTCGAAGAGACGGAGGGCAACCCGTTCTTCCTTTCCGAGGTCGTGAACCTGATGACCCAGTAGGGGACGCTCACGCGGGAGTCCGTCTCCGACATCGCCGTGCCCGACGGCGTGCGCGAGGCGCTTGGGAGGCGGCTGGACCGCATCAGCGAAGAGGCGAACGAGCTGTTGCAGGTCTGTGCCGTGGCCGGGCGCGAGTTCGCCTACGACACCCTCACGCTGCTCGACGAGCGGAGCGAAGACCAGGTCCTGCGCCTCATAGAAGAGGCGGTCGAGGCGCGGGTGGTCGAGGAGATGGAGCAGCCGGGACGCTACCGGTTCACGCACGCGCTCATGCAGGAAACGCTGCTGGAGGAACTCTCGACGACCCGCCGTGTAAGGCTCCACGGCCAGGTGGGCGAGGCGCTGGAGAAGCGCTGGGGGGCACGGGCCGACGAGCGGGCGCCGCGGCTGGCCGAGCACTTCGTCGAAGCGGCGATGCTCTCACCCCGGTTCGCGGCCAAAGCCGTGCGCTATTCCAAGCTCGCCGCCCAGCAGGGGGAGGCACAGACGGCATGGGATGAGGCCGCGAACTGGTACGAGCGCGTCGTTTCCCTCGTGAGTGGGAGCGAGGATGGACTTGGCGAAGACGAGGCACAACTGCTGGTGGCCCTTGGGGTGTGCCAGCGAAACGGGGCGAACAATCGCGCTGCCTGGCGGAACCTGATGCGAGCTATCACACTCTTCCGCGAGCGGGGCGACCGCGCCGCCTTCGCCGGTGCTGTGGCCGAACTTGGGATGATCCCGGCTCCGGCCGCTCGGCAGAATCCTCTCAACAGGGAAGCGCTGGAGTTACTTGGAAGTTCTGACCCTCACCTTGAGGCCCGGCTGTTGTTTCTGCGCGGGGGGATAGGTCTGAGTGCGGTCTCTGACTACACCGAACCCCTCAGGCGCATCGAAGCGATCGTCGCACGACACGGTTTCCCGGACATCCAGGCGAGACTGCTGTCCATGCGGGGCATGATCGCACTGGCTGACCTCGACCTGGCGAAGGCGGTGCACTTCTTCGCCCAGTCGCGAGACCAACTTCTCGCGCTCGCACTGCCCGGTGAAGCCAATAACCCGATCTTGTTCCTCGGCATCGTGCCGCTGCTGTCCGGGGATGTGGAGGTGGCCGCCGTGACGGCGTACGAGGCGCGGGCGCTCTCCGAGAAACACCACGCAATGTTCGCCAAGCAGAACATCGAACTACGCCTTGCCGGGTTGGCTTTCGCGAAGGGCGATTGGCAACGCTTCGAGGCTTTGCACGCGGATATGGCCTCCGTCGCCGGCAACTATGCGCTGAAACTGCAGCTCGCCGCGCGTGCCGAGCTGGACGGCGACCTGGCAAAGGCCATGTCACTCCTCCCTGTACCGGAAATGGCAGGTGGCGTCCCGCCGTGGGTCGCGCAGATCAGCGCCGCGTGGGCACGAACGAAGTTCCTGGCGGGCGACCTTGAGGCGGCTGCAGCGGAGTTCGAACGCTGGCGACAGGCGATGTTGGTGATGCCCGACGAACGGCGGTTCAGTTTTGGCCGGTTCTTTGCGATCAACGAGCTGGGCGAAGCGCTCGCCGCCCTTGCCGACGAGGCGACGGCGCAGATTGTCTATGAGGAACTCGGACGGTGTGAAGAGCTGCGTTGGGACCCTCTCGCTCCATTTGGGACGGACGTCCTCCGGGGCTCTCTCGCGCTGAGACTGAGTTTGGTGGACGCTGCCGAATCCCACTTTCAGACCGGGCTGAAGTGGAGCCACGAACACGGCCTGTCTGTCGAGCAGGCAAGGAACCTCGAGGGCCTCGCCCAGGTCGCGCTCGCACGGGGCGACACTGCCGGGGCGATAAGTTTGTTTGACAGGGCAGCCGCGCTCTATCAGCAGCAGGGCGCGAAGCTCTACCTCAGCCGCGTGATTCGCAGGAAGGTCGAACTCCACGGCATCACCTCAGACGACATGCATTCCTCCATCGTTGCCCTCAACAGGTCCGTCCAATCCGAACACCCGGACATCGCCTCGCACTCCGCCCCCGACGGGACCGTCACCCTCATGTTCTCCGAC
Source organism: Acidobacteriota bacterium (assembly GCA_031388865.1). Taxonomy (GTDB): domain Bacteria; phylum Acidobacteriota; class Thermoanaerobaculia; order Gp7-AA8; family Gp7-AA8; genus QHVT01. Next base: position 2,490 of record JANMSA010000736.1, read on the forward strand.
ATCGAGAACTCCACCCC
>JANMSA010000744.1:0-10439 GCA_031388865.1 Acidobacteriota bacterium
GAGCGCGAAGGGATCGAAGGCGGCGAGTTCTACGCGCTCCTGGCGTGGGGCACCGTCGGAATGATGATGATGTCCAAAGGGCTGGACCTGCTGATCGTCGTCCTGGGCCTGGAGATCCTCTCCGTTTGCATCTTCGTGCTCGTGGGCTACAACCGCAGGCACGCCGTGTCGAATGAGGCCAGCCTCAAGTACTTTCTCATGGGCGCATTTGCCACGGGCTTCATTCTCTATGGCATCGCGCTCTTCTACGGGGCCACCGCGTCGACCAACGTCACGGTCATGGCGCGGTGGTTCGCGACGAACGAGGTCACCCCGCTGCTCACTGTCGGGTTCGTGCTGATGATGGCCGGCTTCGGCTTCAAGCTGGCGCTGGCGCCGTTCCATCCCTGGGCGCCTGACGTCTACCAGGGCGCGCCGACCCCCGTCGCCGGCTGGCTCTCGGTAGCCCCCAAAGCGGCGACCCTGATCGCTCTGGTGCGCCTCTTCGACGCAATGGAGCCGGTCCTGCCGCGAGTGAACTGGATGGACATGGTGGCCGTTCTGGCGGTGCTTTCGATGATCGTCGGCAACGCGGTCGCCCTCGTGCAGCGCGACCTCAAGCGCATGCTGGCCTACTCCGGCATCGCACACGTGGGCTACATGACCATCGCCATGCTGACGCTGCGCGACGATAGTGTGGCCGCGGTGGCGGTCTACACGATCACTTATGCACTGATGAACATCGGCGCCTTCGGGGTGGTTTCGCTCCTGGTCAAGAACCAGAACGATCCGCACACCCTCGAGGACATCGCCGGGCTGGGCTTTCGACGCAAGTTCTATGGCTTCGCGCTGGCGATCTGTATGTTCTCGCTGTCGGGTCTCCCGCCGACTGCCGGATTCATCTCCAAGTTCTACATCTTCAAGACGGCCATCGAGTCGGGCCATATCGTCGTCGCGCTGATCGGCATTCTGACCAGCATCGTCTCCGTCTACTACTACTTGCGCGTGGTGTATTACCTCTACATGAAAGAGCCGGTGGACGGATATGAAGTGGCCACCAGCGGAGGTGTGTTCGCGGTGGGCGCGCTGATGATCGTGGTCATTGGCATCTTCGTCATCGGCGTCTATCCGACGCCGCTCTTCCAGGCCGCCGGGCACGCGGCGCGAGCGCTGTTGCAGCAGTAAGCGATGCATGTCCAGGAATCCGCCCCTGCACCGCCCGCCTGTCGACCGTGAAAGCATCTCCGAGCTCACCACAGGGCGGCTGTCGGTGTATCTGCGGTGCCTGACCTTTCTCGAGGATCAGGGGCAGAAGACGGTCTCCTCCCAGGGAATGGCGGATCGTTTCCATCTCAACTCCGCGCAGATCCGCAAGGACCTGGCCTGCTTCGGTGAGTTCGGCACGCGCGGCGTCGGATACGACGTAGAGCGCCTCAAGAAACAGCTCGTGGAGACACTGGGCATGGATCGCACGCGAACGGTCCTGATCGTCGGCGCCGGCAACCTGGGCATGGCCCTCGCCGACTATGCCGGCTTCAATTCGAACGGCTTCCACATCGCTGCCTTGATCGACAGCGATCCCGCGAAGAGCGGACGCGCTTCGCGGCTAGGCATCCCGGTCCACGCCCTGGATCGTCTGCAGGCCATCGTTCGCCGCGACCACGTGGACATCGGCATCATTGCCGTACCGGCCGACGGGGCGCAGGCGGTCTATGACGCTCTCGCGGACGCGGGAGTGAAGGCCGTCCTCAACTTCGCCCCGGTGCAACTCAAGCTCCGCCCCACGGTGAAGGTACGCAGCGTCGACCTGCGCATCAACCTCGAGTCGCTCTCCTTCCACATCAAGAACGTCGAGGACGGGGTGGAAGAGTAGACGACGAATGCGCCGAAGCGCGCCTGCTGCGCAGCTCCGTCATCATCATCCGGCATCCTTCACTCCTCATCCTTGATAGAGTCTGGCCATGCAAATCAAACGAAAAGCATCGGCTCAATGGAATGGCGGTCTCAAAGATGGCAAAGGCACCATCGCGACGGACAGCGGGGTCCTGAAGGACACGCAGTACTCGTTCAACACGCGGTTTGAGGATGGCGTTGGAACGAATCCTGAGGAGCTGATCGCCGCCGCGCATGCGGGCTGCTTCTCCATGGCCCTGTCGGGACAACTCACGAGCGCTGGCACCCCACCCGCGAGCGTCCGCACAACCGCCACCGTGAAAATGGAGAAGACCGAGGCCGGGTTCACGATCACCGGCGTGCACCTGGACGTCACCGCAAGCGTACCCGGCATCGACCAAGCAGCCTTTGACACCGCCGCAAACAACGCCAAAGCGGGTTGCCCGATCTCGCGACTGCTGAACGCCGAGATCACGATGGCCGCAAAGCTGGAGTAACTCGCCGTTACGTCAGCAGGCAGTTGGCAGGAGGCGGTAGGCAGGAGTAGAGCCCGAAGACCGTGCCAGGACGCGGCACGCGTTGGCGCTGCGTTCCTCACTCCTGCCTACTGCCTAACGGATCCGGAACCTACCCCGCCCCCGCCAGTGCGCGTTCGAGTGCGGCGACCGCTTTCTCCAGTTCCGGCAGCAGGCCGGCCGCAGCGGCAACGTCTCCACCTCGGGCGGCCTGCTCGATGGCGTGCGCGAGCTCGGTTCCACGATCGTGAGGAAAGTAGCTCATCGAGCCCTTGAGTTTGTGGGCATGTCTGGTCAAAGCCTCGGCGTCGTCGCGCGCGATTGCCTCACGAATGCTCGACAACAGCTCCGGCGTCTGCCGTTCAAACGCTTCGCGCACGCGGGCAAGCAGCGTCAGATTTCCACCGACGACGCCAGCGATGGAGTTGCGGTGCGCCACATCGCTGATGGTGGCCGCCAGCCGACTGGCGTCGACAGGCTTCGTCAGCACGGCCGTCATTCCCGCGGCGAGACAGCGGTCGCGATCGCGCGGCGACGTATGGGCCGTCAGTGCGACGATCGGAGTCGTCCCGCCCCCTTCCCGGAAGCGTCGCGTCGTCTCCAGACCGTCCATGCCTGGGAGCTGCACGTCCATGAACACGATGTCGAAGGCACTGGACGAGAGTGTGGCCAGAGCGATCTCTCCGTCGTTCGCGAGTGTGACCCGGTGGCCGAGGCGGCGCAGCATTTCGGAGACGACTTCGAGATTGACGTCGCTGTCGTCGACGAGAAGCACGCGTACGGGGGTCAGGCTCGGCGAGACTGGCTCCAGGGTGTACTCCGGCACGGCGCTGGTCAGACCGAGGGCCATCCCCACGGCGTCGAGCAGTTCCCGCTCGCCGACCGGCCGCGTGACGCGCAGCGAATCGTCGTCCGTGTCCAGGGGCGACGTGATGGCGACCCGGGGCCACACCTTCACCGAGGGATCGGCCGTCACCGCACATGCGAAACGCGCCTGCGGCGGGACGTCCGACGAGCGCGAAAACGCACTGGCGAAGACTCCGCGGCTGCGCAGGATCTCCGCGACCGCTGCGCGGGACATCTCCGCCGGCTCGATGACCAGGATTGCTTTCCCATGCAGCGCGGTTTCCCAGGCGTGGCGATCCGGCGCCGCGCCGATGGCGTCCGTCGCGAGCGGCACGGAGAACGTGAAGACGCTCCCCGATCCGGGCTCGCTCGACACCTTGACGGTGCCGCCCATTGCTTCGAGCAGTCGCACGACGATGGAGAGACCAAGGCCCGCGCCGCCGTACCGGCGGCTGGGAGAGGAGTCCCCTTGTGCGAACGGTTCGAAGATGCGCTGCCGCACGGCGGGCGCGATGCCTACACCGGTGTCGCTGACGTCGAAACTGACCTGGTCCCCAAGGCGCGCGACCTGGACGGTGATCTCTCCTTCATGGGTGAACTTGATGGCGTTGCCAGTCAGGTTCACCAGGATCTGGCGCAATCGCAGCGGATCGGCCCAGACGGTCTCGGGCACGTCGGGATGGACCAGATAGGAGAGCGTCAGCTTCTTGGCCGCCGCGATCACACCGACAGACTTCATCGTCTCGTGCAGAAGTTGTCGCAGTGAGAAGTACACCGGCTCGAGCTCGAGTTTGCGGGCCTCGATGCGCGAGAAGTCGAGCACATCATCGATCATCAACAGCAGCGTCTCCGCGGAGCGTCGCGCCGTGACCAGCCGGCGCGTCTTCGCCTGCGATTCTTCGTCTTCAATCGACAGTTGCAGCATGCCGATCACGGCCTGCAGCGGCGTGCGCATCTCATGCGACATGTTCGCGACGAACTCGCTCTTCGCGGCGCTGGCCTCCTCGGCGACTGCATGCGCTTGCTCCAGTCGCCGGATGAGGTCCCGCGACATGTGGATGGCCTCCTTCAACCGCGCGCGACGGTTCTCCGCCGTCTGCGCGGCCAGGGCGATGTAGATCCCTCCGAAGAGGAGGATGGCGAGCTTCGTCATCTGTCCGCCCGTGACGACCGGCCGGCCGTCCACAACGGCCACCCACGCGAGCATGGCTGCGAAGGCGGCGGCGGCGACGAGTGCAAACGCGAGGGCGCGCCGGAACGTCGTCTGCGTTTGATCCGCGACACGGAGCAGCGGGATGAAGAAGAGCCAGCTCGCCTCCGCGCCACTGCAATAGATGGCGAACGTCCAGACCAGCAGATCCCCGCCGAGCGAGATGACGGTGAGGTCGCGATTGCGCCGCAGAAAAATCGTAATGACCACCCAGGCCAGGGCCGCGTATGCCGCCAATGCGATCGTAGCCGCCGCCCAGCCCCACCCACCAGCATCGGGAACGAGGTAACGGTTGTGAAGAAAGACGGCGAGCGAGAGCAGCACCGACCCACCGACGCGCAGCAGCGGCAGTTCGTAGCCGGCCAGGCGGCGTTCGCGCTCACGGCGCTGCGACTCGACCTCGAGCGGATCCCCGTTCATTTCAGTGGTCAGTGGTCAGTGCCCGGTGCCTGAAGTCGTCGATGTCTGTGGCCGGTGATCTGTGAGTCGGGCGATCGTTGCCGGCTGTCCCGCGCGTGACTGCTGCGAAGGGCACGGCGCAACAGCCATCCAAAACGTGCTAGCGGCCTGCGGACCACTGCCTCTCGCGCAGGATGCCGCGAATCTTGTGCAACAGCACGTCCTTCGCGACAGGCTTGCGCAAGAAGCCCGCCGCACCCATCTCCAGACTCTGGGTCTCCACTTCGGTACCGGTCATTCCGGTGATGAACAACGCGGGCGCAGCGATCTGCTTCTGCAGCATGATCTCGAAGACTTTCAAGCCGCTGAGCGTGGGGAGGTTGATGTCCAGAATCAGGAGATCGAAGCGGTGGCGGCCCAACTCGATCAACGCATCGCCACCGTCGCGCACCGTGATGACCTCATAGTCATGCTCCGCCAGGTAACCCTCGATCAGGGCTGCAGAGACGAGGTCGTCCTCGACGAGCAGGATCAGGACCGGTCCGGAGCCGCGAGCCTGCCCGACTTCACGCGGCGGAGGCGTTCCCGCCAGGGCCTGCTCGATCTCGTCACGCAGACGCTCTGTCTCGGCGCTGGGATCGCGTCCGTATTCACGCCGCAGCAGTTCCGCACAATCGTGATAGCGACGCAGTGCAGCGTCGGGACGCCCCTGTTCCAGCTGCAGCCGGATCAGCGTGCGATGGACGACCTCCTGTGACGCGTCGAGCTCGAGCATGCGTGCCCCGGTCTCGTTCGCCTCCTCCCACCATCCCGCACGCATCAGCGCGGAGAGAAGGTTGCCGAACGTGGCGACGGCGGAGCGCGCGACCATCAACCTCCGCTCCGCAATCCAGTCGTCGAACGGGGCGATGCCGGAGACAAAGTCTGACAACAGGTCGCCACGATAGATCTCCGTCGCCTTCCGCACCGAATTCAGTGAGGGCGTCGCCACGAGATCGTGAAAGCGCTGCAGATCGACATCGACGAGTTCGGGATTGAAACGGAGCGTCGCCCCATCCTCGATGAGGACCCCTGTGGGGAGGAAGCGTAGCGCGTGACGGAGGTCGCTGAGCAGGTCGCGAACCTCCGTGATCGCATTCGCGTTCCCGAACAGCAGCTGACCGATCTCGCCAATCGACGGCGTGCCGCCGATCTTCAGGGCCAGATACGCCAGCAGCGCCTGTGTGCGCACGGTTCCGACGGACAGGGCGTTCCCCCGTTCGTCGATGACCGTCAGGACTCCAAGGAGTCGAATGAAGAGCCGCTGCATTTCGGACGGAATTAAACTAGCACGGAGGCGGGAAGGATCAGTCAATGCTGCGTCAGAAAAACGTCGCAGGGATGCGAGAATCACGACCGCTCATGAAACCAGACCCCATCGTCATCTCCGGCGTCGGCGCGCTCAGCCCCAATGGCGCCAGCCGCGAAGCCTACTTTTCCGCTACCGCCGCGGGCCGCAGCGGCATCCGCACTCTGACGCATTTCGACCCAGGCTCTCTCCCCTGCCGGATCGCTGGCGAGGTGGACTTCGACCCAACCATCTGGGTGGACCCGAAGAATCTCCGCCATGTCTCGCGCGTCGTGCCGATGGCCATCGCCGCGACCGACGAGGCGCTCCGCGACGCGAAGCTCGACCCTCTGGCCGCCGATCTGGAAATGCGACGCTCCATCGGGGTCATGCTCGGCTCCGGCGGCGGAGCGGTCGAATTCAGCGAACGGATGTACGAGCTCTGGTACAGAGGTTCGCTGAAGCAGGCCTCGGTTTACTCGGTCCCCTCGGGCACCATCGGCACCATCGCCTCCGAGATCTCCATGGCTTACGACCTCCACGGTTTCTCGCATCTCATCTCCACGGGCTGCACCTCTTCCACCGACGCCATCGGCTACGCCTACCGGAACCTCAAGCTCGGCGTGTGCGACTACATTGTCACCGGCGGCGCGGACGCCTCAATCACAGAAGGCGTGCTGACGGGTTTCTGCATCATGCGCATCGTGACGAACTCCTGGAACGAGCAGCCTGCGGGCGGCTCCCGTCCCTTCTCCGCCGACCGCGACGGATTCGTCCTGGGAGAAGGCTCGTGGATGTTCGTCATGGAGCGTGCGTCGACGGCGCAGGCTCGTGGTGCGCACATCTATGCCGAGGTGGCGGGGTACGCGTCGACGTGCGATGCGTACCATCGCGTGCGCATGGACGACTCGGGAGAAGAACCCGCGCGCGCGATGATGCTGGCGATGAAGGACGCGTCCGTCCATCCGAGTGAGGTGCAGTACGTGAACTACCACGGCACGTCCACGGAGATGAACGACCGCATCGAGACCCGAGCGGTCAAGCTCGCGTTCGGGGCGCATGCGTCGAAGCTCGCGGGGTCAGCAACCAAATCGATGATCGGGCACCCGCAAGGCGCATGCGGAGCGGCCGGCGTCGCCGCGACACTGATGGCTTTCCGCGACGATCTCCTCCCCCCCACGATCAACCTCGACGCTCCCGACCCGGAATGCGATCTCGACTACATCCCCGACGCGGGCCGCCGGAAGCGCATCGACGTAGCCGTCTGCAATACCATTGCGTTCGGATCGAAGAACTCTGCGCTGGTTCTGCGGCGCTACTGGTGATGTTCACGCCGGAACGGACCGAATCCGAGGAGTTGCTCGACGAAGGCGGCGTGGGGCCGGCGGACCGCGAGCGCTCGCTGCGCGATCTTCGCCGCATCAACAGATATCTTGGCGCGGTCCCGGTTTACCGCAGGATCGTGCGACGTTTCACCCCCCGATCCATCCTCGATCTTGGTGCCGGCACCGCCGACCTGCTCGAGTCCGCGCCGCACGTGCCGTTGCGCATTGGTCTGGACTTCAACCTCGATCATCTGCTCTATCTGCGCGAAGGCTCGCCCGTGCTCAGAGTGGTCGGGGACGCCCAGAGGCTGCCCTTCCGCGACAGCACGGTCGACCTGATCACGTCTTCACACTTTTTCCATCACTTCTCCCCGGATGAGAACGACGTCATCCTGCGCGAGTCTCTGCGCGTCGCCAGGAAAGGCGTGGGCGTCACGGACACGCAGCGGAACTATGTGCCGCTGCTGTTCATCGTCCTGCTTGGTGCGCTCCGCCTGGTTGGTCGCGTCACCCGTCTCGATGGGCCCGCGTCGGTGCGTCAGGGGTACACCGTGAGCGAAGCCAGGGACATCGCGTCGCGCACGTCCGCCGCGAAGCACCGCGTCGAGCGGAAGTGGCCGTTCCGCTTCGTGCTCACGCTCTGGAAGTGAGGCGGCCCGGCGGTTGGCGGTTGACGGGTGGCGGCTGTACCTGTTGTCGGTGATCAGTTGTCGGTTGTCTGAGATTTTTCGTGCTTCGGCCGAGGCACACCTCAACTGCCCATCCTGCGACCGGTTTGTCCTGCTGTCACGGGCAACCGACAGCATCGCGATTCTTCATCCCGGCTCGTCCCGGACAACTGACAACTGACAACTGACAACAGGTTTGGTCGCCCCGCCAACCGTCAACCGCCAACCGCCAACCGCATACACTCACAACGTGAACACGCTCGATGTCGCAATCGTGGGCGCGGGACCCGCGGGATCGACGCTCGCGGCGCTGCTCGCCAAACGCGGAGTGAAGGTCGCGGTCTTCGACCGCGATGCGTTTCCGCGGGACAAACTCTGCGGAGAGTTTCTCTCTTATGACGCTCTCCCTGTGCTCGAGCCTCTGGGGGTCGTTGACGCCATCGATCGCGCCGGCGCGCCGCGCATCGAGAGCTGCCGGATCGTAGGAACTTCCCGACCGTACGAGTTCAGGTTTCCCCATGCGGCGCGTGGCGTCTCGCGCCTCCTGCTCGACGAGCTTCTCATCCGCACCGCTCACGCGAACGGCGCGGATCGCCGCGATGGCGAAACCGTCACCGACTTGCGCTCGCTCGACGCACGCGTGATCGTCGGCGCGTGGGGGCGGTGGGGCCGCTTCGATCAGCAGATGCAACGGTCCTTCGTGCATGATCGCTCGCACCGCAACTTCGGGTTCAAGCGCCACTACGTTTCTCGTTCCCGGCCCGCCAGTCAAACCATCGACCTCTACGCGTTTCATCGTGGTTATCTCGGCGTCAACGCCGTGGAAGGGGGACTGACGAACATCTGCGGCCTCGTCCACGCCAGCCGGCTCACCGGTCACAAAGGGCGTTGGGATGCGTTTGTGGAGACAATCCGCGCGGAGGAACCGCGGCTCGAGGCGCTCTACGCAGGCCACGTCCCCGCGCAGGAGACCTTTCTCTCCTCGGAGCCTGTGATCTTCCGCGCGCGCTCGGCGGTCGAAGGCGGCGTCTTCATGATCGGCGACGCCTCGGGGGTCATCGATCCGCTGACGGGGAACGGAATGGCGATGGCGATGCAGTCTGCTCTGCTTGCGGCGCCTCTGCTGGTGCGGCTCCTCGAGAGTCCGTTGAAACGGACCCTCATCGAAGACGAGTATCGACAACGCCACCGCGCATTTTTCACCCCGCGGATCGGGTGGAGTCGCGCAGTGGCCGCACTGCTTTCGCGCCCGCGGCTTCTCGACGCGGCGCTTGCAACCGTACGCGCCGGTGGCATTGGCGCTGCCCTGCTGCGTCGAACACGCTCTTCGCGCGAGGAGGTCGCGCGTCTGGCGGATGCCTGGTTCGGCTAGTGTGGTGTCTCCCAAATAGCGCGTCGAAGAACGCATAGCTATTTGTGCGACACCAAACTAGAGTTGCGGACAGCAACGCGGAGCCCCTCCAGATATGCTGCTGCCCGAGAGCGAGTTCGTCCTTCCATTGTTTCCCCTGCCGAATCTGGTTTTCTTTCCCCACACCCGTCTTCCATTGCACGTGTTCGAGCCGCGCTACCGACAGATGGTTCAGGACGCGCTCGATGGCGACCAGAGGTTTGGTTTGATTCTCCTCAGACCAGGCTGGGAATCGGAGTACCTCGGCGCACCCCCCGTCTATTCGACGGGGACCCTGGCCACGATCGAGCATGCCGTGCCCCTCGACGACGGCCGCTTCAACATCGTCGTGAGGGGCGACGCACGGTTCCGCATCCTGAGCGAAGTCTCTGCGGAGCCCTACCGCACCGCTCGAGTGGTTACGGAGCCAGAGCTGGAGCACAGCGCTTCGGAAGCGTCGGAGCAGCGCGAGCTGCTGGCGGATCTCTCACGGCAATACCTCACCTACCTCCCCGATCAGATGGCGGTGCCGGAGATCGAGACTGTCGACCTGCACTCGCTCACCAACGCGCTGATCATGTCCCTCAACCTGCCCGTGGAAGAAAAGCAGAAGCTGCTCGAGACCAGTGACGTGAGGGCGCGCGCGGAACAGGTCGGGAGGGAACTGTCCACCCGCATCGAGAGCCTGAAGTTTCTCGCTCCCTACCGGCGGGGCGATCCCAGTCGGAACTAGGCCGGCCTTCGTTCGTTGCTGGTGTCCTGTGCCTTCGGCGTTGCGGGTTTGCCTAACGGCGTTGTTGGTTTCTTCTGCCTCCGGCGTTGCTGGTTTTCCACCCTGCCGCCCACCCGGTTTCCGCCCGCACGCACACCCGTTGCTCATCCAGTCG
>JANMSA010000803.1:0-2860 GCA_031388865.1 Acidobacteriota bacterium
ATGAGCTTGAAGGTGTCGATGACCTGCGCTCGTCCGGTTGGCACCGTCAGTTGAAACCGGCGGGTCAGCACTGTGCCCGGGGCGACGAAATCGCGTTGCCCGGCCTTCGGGTAGAGAACCCTGCTGCTTCCGTCGGACGAGAAGTCGACCAGGGTGAAGTAGAGGTTCCGGTCCGACCCGTTCGTGATGGTCACCTTGAGCTGATCGCCGCTCGTGAACTCTCTTCGCGGCGAGCCGGAGGCGGGCGTGATGGTCATCGTCACCGGAAGGTCACCATCGGGGTTGTCCAGGGCGCGCTTCATGAACCACTCGGCCCACTGCACGATCTGGTTCGAGACGCGCGTCGCCGCGTTTCCGTCGGAGAGAGGCACGGGCGGTGACAGGTCCGCGATGTCCGCGCTGGTGAGCAGCACTTCCTCTCCGCGGCGGACGAGCATGAGCTTCGCGACTGCGCCATCGCTGGTGGGAACGATGAAGGGGAACTCGCGCAGTCCGTTCTGCACCGCCGTCACGAACGCGGGCGCCACGCCCGCATCGAAATGAACGGGGAGCCGGAAGTCCGCGTAGCGCCTCTTCTGCACGATCGCGCGCGACCCGGACTCGATCACCGCATTGCCGGTGAGCTGCGCCTCCGCCTGAAAGGCGTCGACCTGCGTGATCTGCGCCTCTGCCGTGCGCGTTTCCGGTTTGAACTCCTTGGTGGCGGGAGGATAGATGCCGATGGTCGAGCCGGGCGTCAGGCCGTAAACGGAGCCGCCCGCGATGCGTACATGCGTCGCGTCGATCGGATCGACGGGCAGGTAGGCTTTCGTCGTCGCCGTCCCTGCGCCAAAGAGGATCGAGTCGGAGCGCAGGCCCTCGAGGTCGGGGTGTTGGGAGGGGAACATCCCGTTCACCTCGGCGGAGACGACATCCATGACATCGCGGTATGTGGTCGTGCTGCCCGCTTTCAGGAGCTCTCGCGTGAGGTGGTAGGTGAGCGCGCCGTGTCGCGAACCATCGAACTCGGCCTCGTTGGAGAGCTCATTCGGACGCGAGCCCATGACGAGCACGTAGTTCGCGTCCAGGGTCTGAAAATCATTCGACGCCTCAGCTGCGCGCGAGCCGCCGGCCGCCGGCGGTGTTCGCCAGTCATCGTCAACCCGCCGTGTGACCGCGCCGCCGCGCGTGATGGAGCCGGAGTGACAGCTGTCGAAGATGAACGTGACGTTCGCCGTCTTCTGACAGATCTTCGCGACAGCGGTGTTGATCTCGTCGTCCGTAATGTCGAACACACCATTCGTGCGGCTGTCGTGCGCGACGAGCGTTTCGTCCCAGCCATCGAGCTCGTCACTGGAGCTGTCGCGGAGACGCGATCCGTGGCCGCTGTAGTGAACGACGACGACATCGTCGCGGCGGGCGGCCTGGGCGAGCGCTGCGAGCTTCGCGAGGATCTGGGCCCGCGTGGCACTGGAGTTCAGGAGCACCGTGATGCCGGCCGGCTCGAAGCCGAACTTCCCGATCAGAACGGACTCCATGAGGCGCACGTCGTTCGCACATCCCTGAAGATCGCTGACGGCGGCATAGTCGTCGATCCCGATGAGGAGGGCGTGTTTTCGCGGCGCGTCCGCGGGCGGGGGAGGGAGGGCCATCCACGATGACGCGGAGACAGCAATCGCTACGGCGAGGGTGAGAGTTCGCATACGCATCGCGGAGCTCCTTCTTGTGCTTTCTACTAGGAGGGCCGGATGACGAGTTTTCCCTACCCATTGGGTAGAAGGAGATACGCGGAAGTGAGTGGAGGGCGGGCGCCACCCCGCGCCGGGCCCTAATTCACTCCTGGCCGAATGGCGACACGCCGGTTGCAGATGCCGTCACTTCCGGGCGTGGAACACCATCCGATAGTTCTTCTGAACGTTGAAGAACGGCAGGAGGGCATTCAGCGCGTGCAGAATGCGCCGCGTCACGCTTGAGTTCGGGAAGACGCGCTCGACGTTGGAGAATCCCACTTGTTCGAGCATGGTCACGACCGCTGCCTCATTGGGCACGAACCAGGTGCTCGGATCCCGGCGCCAGTGCCGGAAGAGGGAGGCCGGTTGCGAGCGCCCCCTCTGGAAGCTCAGCGCCGGCTGCCGCAGGAACGTCAGATCCACCAGCGTTTCGAGGATGAGCATCTCGCGCGTCACTGAGGATACGCGTTGGAGTGCCACCAGGGGATCGGGCAGGTGATAGAGGACGCCGAGGAAGAGGACGACGTCGAACATGCCTACGGTTTCGGGGGAGACGTCGGCGATGTCGATGTCCTTCGCTTCGACTCTGGAGCTGAGCAGCCGGTGCGCGAGATCGAATCCGTCCCGCGTTCCCCATCCCGGACCGCTCCAGCAGTAGTGGTCCGTCGCCAGGACACGGCTCGCGCCACGCTTCTCCGCCTCGAACGCATACAGCCCGTCCCACGAACCGACGTCGAGCACCGTCTTCCCGGCAAAGCTCGCCGGGAGCCGCAGTCGCGGCAGGTACGTGGTGGTGTCCCAGTCTCCCGGCGTGACCGTGCCGTCGGGAAGCTCGATCCGATGCACCCAATGGATGCTCATGATCTCCCGGTCGGTCTCGGAGTACGGCTCGCGGGGGATGTTCACGTTGCGCAGCGAACGGCTGCCACCCCATCGAATCAGCTTCTGCTCCAGAAAATCCCGGAGCTGGCCGAGCGCAGCGATGGGATCACTGCGCAATCGCGAGACGAATCGGGCGACCCTGCTCTTCATGAATTTGCCGGCACGCGGAACGCGCAGCCGGTCCGTCGCAGCCGCGCGTTTGTAGTGCAGGTCTGGGCGCTCGGGAGGGTGCGGTTCAAGTCAGAGGCAGATGGCGTCGCAGAGGCAGC
>JANMSA010000829.1:0-5673 GCA_031388865.1 Acidobacteriota bacterium
CCGAGCTTCGCTGCACGAACGGACCGCGGCGCATGCCGCGGTTTTCTTTTTCTAACGAACGATGGACGCGGCAGCGATGAACGATGAACATTGAGGCCGCCGTTGGGCGGGCGTTCATCGTTCATCGCTGCCGCGTCCATCGTTCGTTAGAAAAAGAAAACCGCGGCATGCGCCGCGGTCCGTTCGTGCAGCGAAGCTCGGGCTCAGCCCTCGTTGCCGTCGTCATCATCCATGTCGTTCGCGATCCCGAGACGCGAGCAGGCCGCGGAGTACATCTGCTTGGAGGCGTTGATCGCGGACTGAAGCTCCGCGATACGGTCCTTCACTTTCCCGAGCTCGTCCTCAATCGCGTCCTTGAGCTCTCCGATCTCCTGCTTGGTTACCTGAAGGGTCGTCTCGTAAAACTTGCGCTGCTGGTCGGTCAGAACCGGCATATGAATCCTCCCTGATGAGTTGCGAGTGGTCCGTCGTCCGGCGTCCGGCGCTGACCCCTGGTCAAATTCGCTTCCGAATCATAGCTTGAACTCCACCGGCACCGTCACGTACGACTTCACGCGTACGCCGTCCTTGGTGCCGGCTGCGAAGGTGGATCGCCGCATCGCCTGCATCGCTGCCTCGTTGAGGCCCACCGCCCTGTTGATGCCGCGGATGATCTTCACATCGATCACCTTCCCGGTCTCGGAGACGAGCACGCTGGTGAGGACCGTCCCCTGCGCACGTTGTGCGCGTGCGAGCGGCGGATAAGCGACGATTCCGCGGGTGAGAAGTTTTGGCGGCGTGAGACCTTCGGTGCCGAGCGGAACCAGTTCGCCCTCTCGGGCGCGGGCGGCTGTGGGCTGCGGGACCGGCCGCGTCTCCACGGGTTCGGGAGCGGCCAGCTCCGCCTGCGGCTGCGGCTGAACGGGAACGGGAGCGGACCGGGTTTCCTGTGGCACAGGGGCAGGCGCCTGCGTTGCCGTCACGACAGGCGTTGGGGCCGGGCGTGCCAGCGCGGCCGCCTGCGCGGCCGCCGCCGGCTGTTGTTGCTGTTGCTGATCCCGAGCCTGCGACTCGAGTCGGGCACGCTCCGCGGCGATGCGTTTCGCTACTTCCTGATCAACGAGCGATGAATCAGGTACTTGCGCGACCGTGTTCGTGATGCCGATGGAACCGTCCGCAGTCGTCGCATCGAGCGGCACGATGGTCTGCGTTGCGGCCGCTGGCCGCGGGGCCGCCGCGGTGGCCGTCGACGTTCCAGCTTGCTGCGCGGGTGCACCGCCCTTGCCGAGCATGAAGTACGCTCCCCCGCCGACTGCAGCGAGCGCGATCACAGCAATGGCGATCAGCACCGCGGGCGACTTGCCCGTCTTCGGTTGGTTAAAGGCGAGAGGCTCCGCATACACGACAGGCGACGGAGACACTGGCGCCGCATAGGGCTCTGGCACCACCGCTGGAATCGGCGCGATGAGCGTCGCCGCTACCGGTGTCCCCACGGGCCGGGATGCCGGAGCCGGCGTCTCGAAGACCTTCGTCGGCTCGAACATCTCCGTCTCGGGACTGGAGAGCCGGTGCATGTAGATCGCGAGATCCGCGCTGGTTGGCGTCGGCCTGAAGCTGTACAGCACGGCGTCGAGCTCGCGGGCCATCTCGCCCGCGGTCTGATACCGGTTGGCTGGATCCTTCTGCAGCGCTTTGATGACGATGCGGTCGACGTCCGGGGTGACCTCATCGTTGAAGACGGACGGCTCCTGCACGCGCGCTTCACGCACCTGCTCGAGGATCGAGAGCTCGTTGTCCCCGGTAAAGAGCTTCCGATTGGTGAGCATCTCGAACAGCACCGTCGCCAGCGCGAAGATGTCCGAGCGCCGGTCGATGCTGCGGCCCCAGGCCTGCTCGGGCGACATGTACTGGAGCTTCCCCTTGAGCGCCCCGGTCTGCGTATGCGAAGCCTTCGAGGCGGCCTTGGCGATGCCAAAGTCGCACAGCTTGATGTCGCCTTCCTGCGAGACGAGCACGTTCTGAGGCGACACGTCGCGGTGAACGAGCCCCATCTCCCGATCCTCGAAGTCCTTCTTGCGATGCGCGTAATCGAGCGCCGAGGCCAGTTTCGATGCGACGAAGAGTGCGAGCTCGACCGTCATCGGATGCGACCGGTCCTCACCGCGGCGGAGGATCGTTTTCAGGTCGTGCCCGTCGATGTACTCCATCGCGATGTAGTACGAGCTCTGAATCTTGCCGAGGTCGTAGATGTGGATGATGTTGTTGTGGTTGAGCTGCGCGGCCAGCTTCGCCTCATCCACGAACATTTCGACGAAGTCCTGGTTGTCGGAAAGGTGCGGCAGGATCTTCTTGATGGCCACGGTCTTCTGGAAACCTTCGACGCCGCGCATGCGGGCCTTCCAGACTTCAGCCATTCCGCCGGTGGCGATCTTCTCGATCATCAGATACTGACCGAACTTCACCCCCTCCGTCGGATCGTCGTCTTCGGTTCTCGGCGTGGGAGCGATCGGAGCGAACACCGGCTGCGACACCGGCACGCGATCAGGCTCGTTCTCAGCGGGCGCGTAAGCCTGCATGTTCGCCGTGTTGAAGCGGGCGCTGTCCGCGGCCGCAGCCGCGGAGCGTTGAGGCGGCGGTGCCGCTGACGGAGGCGCGGGCCGTTCGGGAGGCGCGGGCGTAGCCGACGCCGGGGGAGGTGTTGCCGGCGGAGGGGTTGCGACGATCGGGCGCGGCACGGTACCGGTCTGGGTTTTGCGCACGCCGGAGAGCGTGTCGGACAGCATCTTGTCGAGCTCAGCGGTCTGTCCCGCAGTGCGCGGCTTGACCTGCGTGGGCGGCTGTGACGTCGGGGCCGACAGCGCTGACGGGGCAGGCGGTGTCTCACGCTTCTTCTGAGGCATCATCCCCGCGAGCGTGTCGGACAGCATCTTGTCGACGTCGCCCATGCCCCTCTGCGCGCCTGTCGTGGTCTTGACGCGCGGCTTCTCGTCCCCGTCCACGAGGTCGCCGAAGATCTCCGTGGACGTGAGCTTGGCGGGGACCGTGCCGCCGAGCATCTCCTGCACTTTGTCCATGAACTCGGTCTCGGAGTACGGCTTCGGGAGGATGTCCGACGCGCCGACGCGCTGCGCGTCCTGCTTCGGACTCTTCCCGTTGTAGCCGGACACGGTCAACAGGATGGGCGTCGCCTGCAGCAGCTTGCGACCCCGGATGGCGCGGATCAGTTCTGTCGTGCTGATCCTGGGGACCACCGAGGAGAGAACGATCAGACGGGGCTGCTCGCCGTCGAGCGCGCGCATCGCCTCCTCTCCGTCCTTCGCAAACGTCGGCTGGTAGCGGTGCCCCGTCAGTGCCTGCTTCACACGTTCGGTGTAGCGCGGCTCGTACTCCACAACGAGTATGTTTTCAGACATGTAGGCTCAATTCGGGTTCGGGGGATGCGTTTCGATTTTGGCACAGACGGATACCGCATTACCAGTTGGTCCTTCGTTATTCGAGATTCGTTGTCCGTTGTCGGTTGTCCGTTGTCTGCGAGTTCTTAGAGATTCGTTGTCGGTTGTCGGGTGTCTGCGAGCTCGTTGCCCTGGCGAACGGCCTTGCCGAGCGTCAGGTGGCGCTGGCGAGTCATGCGCAATACGACCATATCTCCCCGACAACCGACAACCGACAACTGACAACTGACGGTTGCCGGTTGGTGGGAGACAGCAGCACCCAAAAACAGTGCAGCGAACCCGACCCATGTACACTCGCCCTACTGATGATCTCCGTCGTCATCCCTGTGTTCGACGAGCGCGAGAACCTCGCGGCACTGGACGAGAGACTGCGAACGGTGCTGCTCTCTGTCCCGGACGAAGAGTTCGAGGTCCTCTTCGTCGACGACGGCAGCCGCGACGGCTCCGCGGAGATTCTCGATGCGCTGACGCGCGCGGAGCCTCGCTACCGGGTCCTGCATTTCTCGCGGAATTTCGGACATCAGGCCGCGCTGCAGGCAGGACTCGATGCCTCGCGGGGCGATGCTGTGATTCTCATGGACGCTGACCTCCAGGATCCTCCGGAGATCGCGGCGTCGCTCATTGCAAAGTGGCGCGAAGGTTTTGAAGTCGTCTATGCGGTGCGCACCAGGCGCAAGGAGAACGCCGTCAAGCGCTTCTTCTATGCGGCTTTCTACCGCACGTTGAGATTGATCGCCAACATCGACACTCCGCTCGATGCGGGCGATTTCTGCCTCATGGACCGCGCCGTCGTCGACACCCTGGTCGGCCTCCGCGAGCGCAACCGCTATCTGCGCGGACTGCGGAGCTGGGTCGGGTTCAGGCAGACTCATATCGAGTATGAGCGCGCCGCGCGTCACGCAGGACGACCCAAATACACGATGCGCAAGCTGCTGTCCCTGGCCGTGTCGGGATACGTGGGCTTCTCTTCCTTTCCGCTCCGCCTGGCCGCGGGGATCGGCGTGCTGGCCGCCACCTGCGGGTTCGCGCTTGGCGTGTGGGTGATCACCCGTCACTACACCGATCCGCTCACTCCCCGCGGCTGGACCTCGGCCAGCGCCATCGTCCTGTTCATCGGCGGTGTGCAGCTGGTCATGCTGGGGGTGATCGGCGAGTACGTGGGGCGGATCTATGACGAAGTGCGGCGCCGGCCGCTGTACATCGTGCGGTCCAGCTCGCAGCCTCCCACGAGCTCGCAGCTCCCGACGAGCTCACAGCTCACAGCTCGCAGCTCGCAGGAGGACCGGGGTGAGGAATCTGCGCTGCAGAAACCGCCCCTTGAGGCGGGACATTCGAGAGCCGGTGGCCAGAGCAAACTCAAGCCTCTCCGGCCCAAGCCCCCGGTCTCCTCTCCTGAGAGCTGAGAGCTGAGAGCTGCGAGCTCGTCGCAAACAGCTTGCTTTTCTCGAAACACAGCCCGATACTACGTCCGCACCTCGCGCGACGATATGCGTTGGGCAATACGCGTGCGTTGAGAGTCGACTCTCCGCCGCCACATCGTCGGTTCCGGTTTTACGCAGGTGAAAGCTCGTTGAGTACACTCTTGATCACTTGAGTTCAAATGACACCAGAAGATCGCACTCCGCGTAAGCGGCGGCGGCGCAAACGCCGCCCGGGCGGTGAGGGAGCCGCGGCACAGCCCGGCAACGGTCACCGTCCGGAACCAGGAAATGAAGCACCGTCCACGCAGCAGTACGCTGCGGGAGGCGGCGGCCCTGCCAGTCGCAAGCGACGCCGCTCGCGTCGTGGCCGTGGCCGGGACGAGCAACCGCAACAGCGCTCCAGCCGCTCGCAGGAGAACGGCACGGCGCCCGCTCCGGAGGATTTCGCTCCCGGCGAGCTCTTCCCGGCAAGCGGCGTTCTGTTCATCAAGCAGAACGGCGGCGGCCTTCTCGTCGATCCAGCGAACAACTATTACGTTCAGCAGGGGGACACCACGGTGCCTCGCTCGACCATCGAGCGTCTGCACCTCCAGGCCGGCCTCAAGCTCACCGGCCAGGCGCGGCGAACCGGCAATGGTCTGGAGCTGATCGGCCTCGAGAGCATCGAGGGGATGACGGTCGAGGAGTACCGCGAAGCGCGGCGCCCCTTCTCCGAGTTGATCTCGATCGACCCCAACGAGGTGTTCAAGCTCGAGACCGAGCCGGAGCGACTCACCACCCGTGTCCTCGATCTCCTGTCGCCGATCGGCAAAGGGCAGCGC
>JANMSA010000835.1:0-5113 GCA_031388865.1 Acidobacteriota bacterium
TTCTTCCCAGAGCGGGCCACGAACAAGTCGCGCAGGACCTCCCCTCGAGAGCCTTCTCCCCCGCGCACGGGGGAGAAGGTGCCGAAGGCGGATGAGGGGGCGCCCTCGAGCAGACGACAGTCGTGTCATTCGAAGCGTGAGTCGAGGGGAAATGGGGGCGATAGAAGGTGTGGGCTTCGTGCCACCCGTCCCCCAGGTCCCTCGACTCACGCTCGGGATGACATGCCTGTCATTCAGCGCAGCGCTCGGAAGAACTGACTGCGAGCTACGGGCTGATCACTCACGCGTGCGACGACACGGACACGACGTGATCGCTCTCGAGATCGATGTACCACAGCAGGCCCGCACATGGCCGGCCGGTCATCGCCGCGACCGCTTCGCAGTACCGCGCGATCTGGAGCGTGTCCTTCTCGACGCGGACCGGATCTGCCACGCCGCTCTTGTAGTCGATGACCAGGTCGCGGCCGTTTTCACGGATCAGGCGGTCGATCCGCCGCTCGAGGACGACCCCGTTCTCGAGGAAGCGAATGCGCAGCTCGCGACCGAGTGTTTCGGCCCGGGTGATTCGCCGGAAAGTGTCCGAGCGGGCGACGACCGCGAGGCGCTTCTTCACGCGGGAAACCGTCTCCGCATCGGCTGCGGCTTCGAGCGCCAGCCCGGCTAGAAGGGGAGCGATGTCGCTCCGGCCGTCCCACACCTCGAGCGCGCGGTGCAGGAGGATGCCAGCGGCCTTGTTGCGGGATTCGGCGCGATGTGCCGCAACCTCTCCTGGCGAGAGCACCTCGACAGCAGACGCGGTGGGACTGATCGAGAGCGGCACGACCTCTGACGACACGAGCTCGGACTCGAGTACGGTGTCGTGCAGGCGGCGTCGGGACCGTGCGTTCGCATTCTGAGCGGCGATGGTTTCGAACGCGACGGGTCCAATGCCCGTCGCACGTAATTCCCGCCCGCTCTCCGGCCAGGACAGTTCACCGAGAAGGGACATCAGCGCCTTGTGGAATCCGGTCTTGCGTTCCTTGTGGCTGGTGACGAAGACCACGTCCGTCTTTGCGCGCGTGACGGCGACGTAGAACAGCCGCAGCGTTTCCGCGTCATCGCGTTCCCTGGCGATCTTCTTCAGCGGCTCGTCGCCGGCTCGTCGAAAGTTGGCCGAGATCGAATCCGGCCCACCGGCAAGGACCAGACTGCGAGGCTCTTCCGTTGCGAACAGCTGCAGGCCTCCGCTCCCTGTCGTGAAGCCGAGGTCGGGGAGAATCACGGTGTCGAACTCCAGCCCCTTCGCTGCGTGCACGGTCATGATCCGCACCGCATTCTGCGACTCGTCGACGAGGCTGGGCTCCATCTCCTCCGGCTCGCTGCGACGGCGCGTGATCTCGTCCACGAACAGCTGCACCGAGCCGCCCACGCGCTGGTCGTACTCAAAGGCGATGGCGCGCACGCGTTCCAGGTGTGCGCGGTCGCGTTCGCCGTCTGACGCGGCGTCGTAAACGCGTTCGATCCCCGACGTCCTGAGAATGAGGTCGATGAGCTGGGACACGGTGAGGTGGCGGGAAGACTCGCGAAGCTGTGTGATGGCTTCCGTAACCGACAGCCAGGACTCCGCATTGGCGCCTGATGTCCGGCCTTCATCCCCGCCGGCCGCCAGCCGGCAACCGTCGACCACTTCAACGTCGGTCAGCGCGAAGTAGGGCGAGCGCGCGGCGGAGATCTGTGCCCCCCGATCGAAGGGATAGGCGATCGCGCGCAGCACCGCGAGCAGATCCACGGGAGCACGACGATCGAGGAACGAACGCGTCGGCGGCAGCACGAAATCGATGCCGTTGCGGCGCAGCACATCGAGGTAGTCGTCGAGGACCGTGAGCCGCCGGAACAGAATCGCAAACCGCTGCAGGTCGGTAGGACCGCCATCGCGGTTGGCCTGAATCCACGCCGCAATCGCTTCCCCCTCCGCGAAGAATCGGGCCGGCCGCTCCTCGTAATCCGCGTTCAACACGGTGACCCGGGCATCGAGCTCGCGACGCGACTGTTCGCGAGCAGGGCGCAGCGGCGGATAGGGCGGCCGGAAGACGTTGGGATCGTGCGGCAGCTCCGGGAAGAGCCGCGTGAACATCGCGTTGACCGTCTCCAGAAGCGGCGCGTCGCTGCGGTACTGATCCTCGAGGACGCGCCGGTCGGCGCCACCGCTGCGAAGATCTCTGGTCATCTGGTAGTACGTCTCAGGATCCGCGCGGCGGAAGCCGTAGATGGACTGCTTCGGATCGCCGACGACGACCGTTCGACCCGGAACGTAGGCGCCCGCCGCGTCACGGGCCAGACGGTCGATGATCCGAGCCTGGGTACGGTCCGTGTCCTGGAACTCGTCCACGAAGATGAAGTCGAATTGTGAGCGCGCCCGTGCGAGCACCTGCGGATCGTCGAGCACGGCGAGCGTGCGCAGGAGCAGGTCGTCGAAGTCCACCACACCGAGCTTGCGCTTCTCCTCGTCGAGATACGCGACGAAGCGCCGGGTGAGAGAGACCAGCGCGATTGCCGCGCGGTGGGCAACCAGGTGATCGTAGATCGAGTCCCCCGGCCCGCCGACGCGCAGCTGAACCATTGGCTCCTTCAGCGCGCCGCAGCCGGGAAGCTTGATGTCGCGGATGCTGCTCGCGATCGGCTGCAGATACTGAATCCACTGTTCGAGCGATCCGCCGTCGAAACGTGTCTGCCGTACGTACTCCGCAACGCGAGCCGCAGCGGAGTCTTTGCAGGACGCGCCGTCGCGGCGGATCCAGATCACGGTGTCGGCGAGGCGCGGCAGCACGTCGCGCTCGAAATCGCCGAAGTCATACTCCGTCTCCCCAAGCAGGTCGCGCCGCTCGATGAGATCGAGGATGAGCTCGCGGATCAGGAACAGATATCCCGAGTGCGTGAAGAGGAGCTCCCACTCCTGCACCACTTCAGGCTCGGGGTGTACGCGCGTCTCTTCGTCCAGCCACGCGTCGTACAGCTGACCGTAGAGCAGGGAGCGATCGAAACCCTGAATGATCTTGAACTGCGGGTCGAGTCCTGCCTCGATGGGAAAGCTACGCAGCAGCGACTGGCAGAACGAGTGAATGGTCTGGGACCGCAGCGTGTCAATCGTTGCAAGGTGACGCGCCAGCACGCCGCGCTGTTCCTCCGTCACGGTGACGAGAGGATCTGCCGAACCGGCCGGCCAGCCAGTGGCTTCGCCGTTCGACAACTCCTCGAGGGCCGCTCGGATGCGGTCGGCGATCTCGCCCGCGGCCTTCTCCGTAAAGGTCACGAGCACGATGCGCTCCGGCGCGAGATCCTCCCGCTCCAGCATCAGCTTCAACACCTCGCCCACGATCGCGGTCGTCTTTCCAGTCCCTGCACCGGCCTCGATCACGAGGTTCCTTCGTGAGGGAAACGGGGACGGCGACGACGGAGGAGGTGCGAACGCAAAAGTCTGCTGCTGCACTACGCGCCCTCTCCCAGCAGGGTGCGCGGGTCTTTCCGCTGCAGCACTGCGTAACGCTCCTCGAGGTCGTGCCGGGTGCGGCAGGAATGGTTTACCGGGCAGTACTTGCACGAGTTGAACTCGTCCGTCTCGTTCGGGAACGCCGGAAACGCCCCGCTTCTGATGGCGTGGATGAAGATCGCCAGCGTCTCCAGGAGTGCTGCCCTCTTGTCTTCGAGCACAAACGCGAACCTGGGCGCTTTGATGTCGCTGATGACCAGCGGTTTGATCGTGCCGCTGACGTTTGCTGCATCAGCGTGAAAGAACTCCGCGACCGCCATGCCGTAGAGCGCCAGCTGAAGCCGCACCCCGCGATCGATCTTGTCACTGAGGTTGGCGTGGCGAAGGGCCTTGCCGGACTTGTAGTCGACAATGCGGTACGTGCCGATGCCGGTGTCGATTCGATCGATGGTCCCTTCCACGCGCACAGGCACGCCGCCGATGTCGGCGATGAACGGTTCCGGATGATCCGCAAGCTCTCGATGCTTCGCGCCGAAGCGATACTCGAACCAGCGCGGCACCAGCCCCTGCGCCTCCAGGTCAGCGAGATCGTGCACGACGAACTCGCGCAGGATGCGCTTCGTGGCTCGTCGCTCGATGTCGCGCACCGTGCGGTTGAAAGGCGGCACCTCGCCCTCGTGATCGTCGAACTGCGCGTCGACGAATCCATCCAGACGCTCCGACAGACCTTCCTCGAGCCGTGGCAGCGCGGCGTGCGCAAGCATCAGCTCGTCGTCCGTGAGCGAACGGTAGAACCGCTCGAGAATCCTGTGATCGAGGGTGCCCTTGTCGCGGTGATGAATCTGCAGCTCGCGCTCGGGATGATCGATGTCGCGGGCACCGAGAATGTGCTTGAAGAGGAACTTCTGGGGGCATTCACCAAAGTCCTCGAGCTGGGTTGGTGAGAGCCTGAGGGTGGAGGGGTCGATGCCCGGGATGTAGCCGTCGAAGACCGAACGCGTGCCCGATTTTGCCAGCAACTGCAGTTGCCGCTTTCGCGGTGGCTGCGCGGTGGCCGCGGGTGGCACGTGGGGCTCGGCGTGAGCGACATTGCGTATGAATCTGGAGGGCCGAAGCACTTTGCCGAAGCCGTCGCCGGTAGCGTAGGAGAAGTGCAGGTGCGTAGACGTGGAGTCTGCGAGCAACGAAAACAGGAGTTGTTCTTCATCGCGACCGTCACCGATCTGGCGAAGGCCAAGCAGGATTCTGTCCGGGTCGGGGAGGAGCGGATCCTCGGTTCGGCGCTGCGGAAACACGTCATCCTGCATGCGTACGGCGAACAGGTGCTGGAACGAGCGCCCGCGGAAGCGCGCGATCTCACCGGCCCAGATCACGGGTGTCTGGCTGAGGTTTGCCGGTTGCTCGTGGAGGCTCGCCTGTTCGATGGCGTCGATGACGTCGGCTGACGTCATCGCTCCGGCGCGGCGGAACAGTGCTGCCACTTCGTCGAGCTTCGACGCGGCTCGGAGAAATGACCGCCTCGATCGATCAGCAATTCCTCGGCCGTCTCGGCAGTCTCTTCACCATCGAGACAGAGGCGGATCTCCGAGCCGCGTCGAAGCTCGACGAAGTGGCAGCACTGTTCCGCCGCGCCGGAGCGATGACGTC
>JANMSA010000843.1:0-2180 GCA_031388865.1 Acidobacteriota bacterium
CAGACGCGCCCCCCGGCGACACCACGAAGACGAAGACCCGCGCGGAGTCGGAGACGCCGTTCGAGTCGGTGACGGACAGCTCGAACTCGTAGGTCGCGGAGATCAAGGGCACGAACGATGCCTGCGCGGTGTCCGCGCCCGCGAGGGTGACCTGCGGCCCTGAGAGCTGCTCCCAGGAGAACCGCAGGCTCCCTCCGGCTCCGCGTGGATGGCTGAACGAGCCGTCGAGGGACACGCTCTGCCGCGGGCCGCGGTCGAGCACCCCCAACACCTCGTCGTCAACCTCGGGGAGGAACCCGTTGATGCTCGCCAGGGGAGGTCCCACGCCGATCGCTGCCGCTGGCAGCACCGGGATCACGACGCGGCGCACGAACGACGAGAGGCCGATGTCGTCAATCGCGACGAGATCGAACACGTACGTTCCCGCGGTGGTGGGCACGACCCCAAGGATTGGGTCCTCGGTGGTGAAACGGAACGGCCCTCCGACCTGCGTCCACGTGAACGTACGCACGAAGCCGTCGTCTTGGCTGCGCGTCGCGTCGAGGGTGAACGGCTGGCCGGCAACTGCGTAGGCGACGACGCGGACCTGCGTCCCGTCGCCGAACCGTACCGTGACGGGGTCCTCGTCGCCGGGGACCGCCGGGGCGTAGAGCCGGGCGAGCTCCAAGACCCCGACGACGAGGTCCACGCGGTGGAACCCCGCGACCGCGGCCGGGGCAGGGTCGTCGAGGGTGTCGCTCGCGAGATCGACGATCGTCACGGGCCGCAGGGAGCGATCGGCGAGGACCAGCGTCGGGGTCGGCGCGCTCAGGCTGCCGGGAGGGACGTCGAGGAACCCGACACGGGCCAGGCCTCCCGCCCGGGGCTCGGCGGCCGGAGCACGGCGCGGGACGGTCGCGAGATCGTCGATCACGACGACCGTGACCTGGTCGATCGCGGTCTGCCCGTCGCTGCCCAGGAATCGAAGCTCCACGTCGTAGGCCCCGGCCAGGTCCGGGACGAAGGAGGGGGACGGCAGTGTGGGGTCGGACAGCGCAGCGGCGCTGCCCGTTGGCAAGCCAACAAGGCGCCACTCGAAGGTGAAGGCTCCACCGTTCGGATCTTGGCTGCCCTGACCGTCGAGAACGACGGGGACCAGCACGCGCGCCACGGCGTCGGGGCCGGCGTCGGCGAACGGGGGCGTTGCCGGGAGCGCTCCCCCTCCCCCGCAGGCCGAGCACGCCAGCGCCCCCGCCACGACTGCCCACCTCGACGATCGCCGCATGCGAGCCCTCCTGAAGGCCGGGGCCAGCGTACACGGGAGTACAGGAGTACTGAGCCCGGCTCAGAATCGAGAAGTTTCGAACGGGTGGCGCCCCGACGACGGCACGTCTCGCGAGGCCGAGTCCTGGCCAACGCCGCTCCGAGAAAAGCGGCGACGCTGGCAAGCCCGCGCAACTGCAGAATCCTGAGCCTGGCTCGGTACTTCTCCCTCGCGCCTCGCACGCGTCACCGACGCTTCGCGGATCCCCCAACCGCACGAATTCAGGATCGAGGTTGTCCTGACACCGTACCCCGCTGACACCGTACCCCGTCGCAAACCGTGATGTATGTACATCGTACGTACGTTCGGGTATCCTGTCCGGGATGCAGCGGCTGCGATTCGACTGGGATCCGCGCAAGGCGCGCGCGAACCGTGCCAAGCACGGCGTGACGTTCGAGGAGGCTCTCACGGTCTTCGCGGACGAGGCAGCCCTCCTGATCCCGGATCCAGATCACTCCGAGGATGAGGAGCGCTTCGTTCTCCTCGGCATGAGCGCCTTCTTCGGGTGCTGGTCGTCGTCCACTGCGAGCGTGACGCCGTGAACGTGATCCGGATCGTCTCTGCCCGCAAGGCGACGCGGCCGGAGCGGCGACGCTACATCGAGAGGAGCACATGATGCGCAAGGAGTACGACTTCAGCAGGGCTCGGCGGAATCCGTACGCGCGGCGGCTCAAGAGGCCGATCACTCTGCGCCTGGAGGAAGAAACGATCGCGTACTTCAAGCGCTTGGCGCAGCAACTGGAGTTGCCGTACCAGTCCTTGATCAACCTGTACCTACGCGATTGCGCTGCGACGGGACGTCGCCTCCGGCTCGCGTGGAGGCGCACCAAGTCTGGGGCAGCGTGATTGGGTCGGGGTGCCACTCTTCGCTCGGGCA
>JANMSA010000862.1:0-4504 GCA_031388865.1 Acidobacteriota bacterium
CCTCGACCTCACCTCGGTGCAGCGCGCCACCATCGAGAACGTCGGCTACGGCACGAACTCCAAGATGATGGCCGGCCTCAGCGCCAGGCCGTGGGTCGACCTCAACGTCACCGCGTACACCTTCACCGATCTGCCGTTTCAGGCGTGCTGGGACACGAGCCGCGGTCAGGCGGGGCAGCACGCCATTCTGACGAACTTCACCGGCGGGAAACAGGGACTGGTGATCGGGAAGGGCACCCTGCAGGATCGTGCGCGCGAGTTCGTCACGCAGGCCGACAGGGTCTTTCCCGGGACCGCCGAGGCGTACACCGGGAAGGCGGTGCGTCAGATCTGGCCAACGTACGAATGGACGCAGGGGAGCTACACCTGCTACCGGCCTGGTCAGTACCAGCGGTACCTCAATGCCCTGGTCGAACCTCAGGGAAGATTATTTTTTGCGGGTGAGCACACGATGGAGGACAACGGATTCATGAATGCCGCCGTCCAATCGGGTGAGCGGGCAGCCGGTCAGGTTCTGGCGGCGCTCGGCGTCGCGCAGATCCGCGCGGCGTGACGGCGAGGCCGCGGTGACGAATCCGTTACGGCGTTCATCGATTGGGGACCGACAGTTATCATGAGCGCGCACCCAGGGGGCTTTTCATGAAGCTACGAGCGGCGATTGTGTTGTTTTCATTGATTGTTTCCGGGGCGGGGGTTTACGGAAAAGAGATATTCCTCGCGGTAAGCGGAACCGCGAACAACGTTTTCTTCAGCGACGCGCGCATTTTCAATCCGAACGATCGCGTGATCACGATTCAGGCGTTCTACCTTCCACGAGGCAACACCAGCAACTCTACCGAGCAGGCGGTGTCGCTCACGGTGTCGCCGCGACAGATGAAGGTGTTCGACGACATCGTGAAGAACGCGCTTTCGCGCGGTGACGTGGGAGGGATCCGCTTCGTTTCGGATGATGACTTCGTCGTGACGCAGCGCGTCTACGCGCTGACCACCGTGAACTGCGGAACAAGTCCGATCAACCCATGCACCCTCGGTCAGTTCGTTCAGGGGCTCAACCTCACCGACGCTCTCCGGAAGGGCGTGATCCTTCAACTGAAGTCCGGAACGAAGTTTCGTACGAACGTCGGTGCGCTGAACCCGAACCCGGTGCCTGCCACAGTCACCTGGCGGCTCTACGACAAGAACAGTGTGCTCGTTTCGACCGGTGCGCCCATCGTGATGCCACCGTACGCGACCATCGGGCCTACTGGACTCACGTCGGCATTCTTCTTCAGCCCAGGAACGGCGGATCTGGAAGACGCGTGGGTGAGTTTTGACTCCGACCAGCCGATCTTTGCCTATGGTTCGGTCGTCGACAATGCGTCGAACGATCAGACCTATGTGCCCGCGTCGGCGGACAGCGGAACCACGCCCCCCCTTTCACAGCAGAAGACCGTGACCATCTCAGCGGTCAACTGGGCCTTCAACCTGACCGGTGCAACTGGACTAAACCAGGGGGACTCGGTGAAGTTCCTCATCAGCGCGGCCGAAGGCACGCACGGAATCCGGATCTTCTCGCCGAGCGGCCAGACCTTGATCGACGTCACTCCTCTGGGCGCGGGGGTGGTGGAGCGCGTGATCACCCTGTCCGACCCCGGAACGTACGCGTTTGTCTGTACGCGCTCCTCGTGTGGCCAGGGTCATGGGACGATGAATGGCGACTTCGTGGTCGGCACGAGCGGGAGCGGCTACGGCTACTGACGCACGGTGACCGGCAGTTCGCAGCGCAGGACGGGCAGGTCTGATCACCGCCCTGCCTCTTTCCAGCTGCGAACTGCCTCTTCTCGGGCCCCACCTTTGCTACACTAACGGCGAGCTGGGCGTGGGGGGATGGGTGCAGCTAGTCGATTTTTTTCGCAGCCGCAGGGGTGGTGAGCTCGCCGGGATCGTCATCGTGGCGGTCGCGATCAGCATTGCCGCGGCCATCGTCACCTACCATCCGCGTGACTCCTCCGCGTTCTACACCTCCACCGACACCGAGATCCGCAACGCGATCGGGTACTACGGCGCTACTCTCTCCTGGATCTTCGTCAGCTTCTTCGGCTTCGCCAGCCTGCTCTTTCCGTCGGTGATGCTGGCGGTCGGCTGGAATCGTTTCTGGGGCCGCGACATCGAGTACTTCCACACGAAGCTCATCGGCTTCGTGGTCCTGGCCCTGGCCATGCCGCCCCTGTTCGACCTGGCCGTCGGGCAGGTCTGGCTGCGGGGAGCACTGCTCGCCTCCGGCGGTTACCTTGGCCAGGAGATCAACACCGCGGTCAGCGGCAACATGAATACCAGCGGTGCGGTGATCGCCCTCATCACGGCGTTGCTCATCGGGGTGTTGCTCGCGACGCGCATCAGCCTCGCGGCGGTGTTCCTCGCGCTGCACCGCTACTTCGCCACCCTGGGACGCACGTTGTCCATGCATTGGGCTCGCCTCTCGGAGCGCCGCCGCAAAGACAAGATGAAGACGGCCCTGGTGCGCAAGCATCTGGAAAAAGTGGAGACGCCACAGTTGCGCCTCGTCCCCTCTTCAGCTCTGGAGCCCGCGGTCCGCGGTCCCATCGTCCGGGAAGTCGAGGGTCGCGGCAGCTTCCAGATCCGCAAAGTGACGAAGGCGGACCTGCGCAAAGCGGCGGAAGCTCTGTCGCAGCAGGAGACGAAAGATCCATTCGAGCTCTACTCGATGCCGTCCACGGTCCCCCCGAGCGTCCTCGCCGGACCTGGGAGGGTGGTGCGTCCTGCTAAAGCCTTGCGCCCAGCGCCCCCAACTCCCTCGGCCCCGCTGGAACTGACGGAGGCCGATGAGTTCGAAGATCCTCTTTTCGAGGAGCCGCATCCAGTCAAACCGCAGATGCCGCGGCCTGTCGTACGCAGGACCAAAGAGCCGCCCCGCCGCGAGCTCAAGCTCACTCATGACGCACTGCCGCCGATGCAGCTGCTGACCGAGGGGCCGAAGCAGGACACGATCAACGACGACGTTCATAAGAAGTATCTGGAGATCGGGCATCTCATCGAGGCGCGCTGCCGCGAGTTCTCTGTCGAAGGGGAAGTGACCGCCTACCATCCCGGCCCGGTCGTGACCACGTTCGAGTTCAAGCCCAGCGCGGGCGTGAAGTACGCGAAGGTGGTGAACCTGGGCGACGATCTCGCCCTGGCGCTGAAGGCGGAGTCCATCCGCATCGAGCGCATCTCCGGCTCCTCCACAGTGGGAATCGAAGTGCCGAACAAGAAGCGCGAGCTGATCACGCTGCGCGACATCATCGACACGGAAAACTTCGCCGCCTCCCCCTCGCTCCTGTCACTGGCCCTGGGGAAGGACATTCACGGCGAAGCCGTGATCACCGACCTCGCCAAGATGCCCCACCTGCTCGTCGCCGGCGCCACAGGTGCGGGCAAGTCCGTGGGCCTCAATGCCATGATCGTGTCGCTGCTGTACAAGGCGCTGCCGTCGCAGCTGCGGATGCTCATGATCGACCCGAAGATGGTGGAGCTGAAGATCTACGAGGACATCCCGCACCTGCTCCACCCGATCATCACGGACCCGAAGTTCGCCTCGAACGCCCTGATCTGGTCGGTGAACGAGATGGAGAACCGCTACCGCACACTCTCCGAGTGCGGCGTGCGCAACATCGATCAGTACAACACGCTGCTCAAGGATCCGGACGCCTATCGTCGCGCGAAGAAGCTCCCCGCGGACGCTCCCACTCCGCACGACGAGCCGATGCAGTACATCGTGATCATCATCGACGAGTTCGCGGACCTGATGATGGTCGCCTCGAAGGACGTCGAGGACTCGGTGACCCGGCTCGCGCAGAAGGCACGCGCGGTCGGAATCCATCTGATCATCGCCACGCAGCGCCCGTCCGTCGACGTCATCACGGGTGTGATCAAAGCGAACCTGCCGTCACGCATCTCCTATCAGGTGGCCTCGAAAATCGACTCCCGCACCATCCTCGACGCTCAAGGCGCCGAGAAGCTCCTCGGCCACGGGGACATGCTTTTCCTCCCACCCGGAACCGCCCGCGTACGCCGCATCCATGGCGCATACGTCTCGGAGACCGAGATCAATGACATCGTGGATCACGTGAAGAAGACTCAGGGCGAGCCGCGCTTCCTCGAGGAGATCACCAGGGTCGTCGAGGAGAAGAGCGGCGCGGACAGCCTCGATTATCTCGACGATCCAAAGTACGACGATGCCGTGCGAACGGTGCTCACCACGGGCCAGGCCAGCGCCTCATACCTGCAGCGACGGCTCAAGCTCGGCTACTCACGCGCGGCACGCCTGATCGAGATCATGGAAGCAAACGGCGTAGTCGGCCCCTCCCAGGGCTCCAAACCGCGCGAGATCCTGGTGCGCTCCGACGACTATCCGCCAGCCAGCGGCCAGTCGATCTAGCCTGCGGGCGCACGTTTCCACTTGAAGCAGGGGACGACGGGAGGCCTCTGGTCGGTTCCCGCTCCAGCGGGAGCGTGCGCGCGCAGC
>JANMSA010000870.1:0-3192 GCA_031388865.1 Acidobacteriota bacterium
AACGGCCATGGCCAACACCGACGAGGCCGGCCTGAATGACTCGATGGTGTGCCGGATTCTGCGCAAGCCGTTCGACATCAACGCCGTCGCGACCGCGCTCGTGGAGACCGCGAAACAGGTCGCCGCGCAGAAGGAACCCGCAGACGAACCGATCATAGTCGACACTTCGAACGTAGTTCAGCTCCCCGCGAGGGCTGACCAACAGGGAAAAGTCGCCGCCTCCGGACCCGCTGACGAGCAGCAGGAGCCGCCCGTCGAAGCCCCACCCGCAGAGGAAGGGCCGAAGGTTGAGGAGCCGCCGGCCGGGGGAGGTAGTTCGTAGTAGTTGTACCTGGTTGGGCTCCATTGTTTCCCGGCCACTTGCCTGAACAGAAACAGAAGGCGTCTCCAATTCCTCGAAAACGATGGCTATAGGGAACGAGGCAGGGCGACGACTTCCTGGCTTTCAAAGTCGGCGACCCGCGAGCGCCACAGGGTACCGCCCTCGCTATTTCCTTCCGATCATCAATGCTCCCAAGATGGCCAGGACTGCGGCGAGGAGGATCAGCGTTTTCTCATCGAGGGCCGGAATCGCCGTGGCATTCTGAATCGTGCCGGTGCCGGTGGCCGTCGTGATGGTGGCATTCGTGGGCAGTGAGAGAGTGACCGTGAAGGTCTCGTCCGGCTCATTGACCGTGTCCCCAATCACGGGGACGGTAATGGTCTGTGTGGTCACACCGGGAGCGAACGTCAGCGTGCCGTTGGTGGTGGTGAAGTCGCTCCCCGCCGTTGCCGTGCCGTTGGACGTGGCGAAGTTCACCGTGACGGTCTGTCCGATCGCCGGAGTCAGAGTGGCCGTGAAGACGAAGTTGCTCGTTCCGGCGTTCCCCTCCACCTGTGTGACGTTGTTGATGGCGAGAGTCGGTGCCGGATCGTCGTCGATGATCGTTACGGTCGCGGTGGAAATCGCGCCGAGCGTAGCGCCGCCTCCGGGATTGCTGATGATGACGGTGAAGGTCTCGTTACCCTCGAAGAGCGTATCGTCGAGGATCGGAACCGCGAAACTCTGCGAAGCGACGCCGGGGTTGAAGGTAAGTGTGCCGCTGGTGGAAGTGTAGTCCGAGCTTGGGATAGCGGCTCCGTTCGCAGTCACGAAGTTGACCGTCACGCTACAGTCGGTTCCTCCGGTGCGGTTGACGGTGATCGTGACCGAGCCCGCCCCTTCGCCGGCGGAGTAGGTCGCGCTCGAGAGGGCGAGCGTTCCCGGCGCGGTCGAACAGAGCAGAATCGAAACGTTGTCCGAGTTCATGTTCGCGACGGCGAGGTCGCTCCGCCCATCGCCGTTGAAGTCGCCGATGGCCACCGAGTGCGGATTCGACCCCGCGGCGAAGTTCGTGGCCGCTCCAAACGTCCCCGACCCCGTGCCGAGAAGAATGGAGACGCTGTTCGAGCCCTCGTTCGCGACGGCGAGGTCGCTCCACCCATCGTCGTTGAAGTCGCCGATGGCCACCGAGTGCGGAAACGTTCCCGCCGCAAAGTTCGTGGCCGCTCCAAACGTCTCCGACCCCGTGCCGAGCAGAATCGAGACGTTGTTCGAGCCGGTGTTCGCGACGGCGAGGTCGCTCCGCCCATCGCTGTTAAAGTCGCCGATGGCCACCGAGTGCGGAAACGTTCCCGCGGCAAAGTTCGTGGCCGCTCCAAACGTCCCCGTCCCCGTGCCGAGCAGAATCGAGACGTTGTTCGAGCTCACGTTCGTGACGGCGAGGTCGCTTCGCCCATCGCCGTTGAAGTCGCCGATGGCCACCGAGCGCGGATTCGTCCCCGCGGCAAAGTTCGTGGCCGCGCTAAACGTCCCTGTCCCCGTACCGAGCAGAATCGAGACGTTGTTCGAGCCCTCGTTCGCGACGGCGAGGTCGCTCCGCCCATCGCCGTTGAAGTCGCCGATGGCTACCGAGAAAGGACCAGTTCCCGCGGCAAAGTTCGTGGCCGCTCCAAACGTCCCTGTCCCCGTGCCGAGCAGAATCGAGACGTTGTTCGAGCCGGTGTTCGCGACGGCGAGGTCGCTCCGCCCATCGCCGTTGAAGTCGCCGATAGCGACCGAGAACGGATTCGTTCCCGCGGCAAAGTTCGTGGCCGCGCCAAAATTGGGGCATTGCGCCTGAGCTGGCGTGACGAGCCCGAGGGCCACGAGCGTGATGCCGATGAAGCGTGCAGTGGCTGTGGGAGAGAATCTCACGACCGGCATGCCCAGGCGGCTACGAACGAAGTTCGAAAGAGATCGCATTGACCTACTCCCCGAGAACCGGTCCAAGTGAGATGAGAACCTCAAAGCTTGCTGATTGATCGACCAACGCTACTATACCCGTCCCCCCCGACCCCCAGCGCCATGGCCACGAGCGCGTGCTGCTGCTCTTCGTGGCGATGGTGGGATCCGGTCGCCGGTGCTGCGGCGACGGGACGGCCGACGTAGCGCAGTTTCTGATTGGGTCCGAGGAGCGCCGATAGTCGCTCGTACAGGAACTTCCACGCACCCATGTTGCGCGGTTCCTCCTGTACCCAGATCACTTCCGTCGCGTTGCGGAATGGCTCGAGCGTGTCGACGATCATGGCCTGGGGGAAGGGGTAGAACTGCTCGAGTCGGATGATCGGTACGTTCACGCTGGCCTTCTCGCGTGCCGCGCGGAGGTCGTAGTAGACCTTGCCCGAGGTAATGATGACGCGGCTGACGTCGCCGTTCACGTCACTGTCTGCCAGCACCGGCTCGAAGCGGCCGCCGATCAGTTGATCCACCGGCGACACGGCGGCCGGAAGCCGCAGCAGCGACTTCGGCGTCATGACGATGAGTGGCTTGCGCGGGTTGTTTTTCATCTGACGGCGCAAGGCATGGAAGTACTGCGCCGGTGTGGTCGGATAAACCACCTGCATGTTGCCTTCCGCGCATAGCACGAGAAAACGCTCCAGCCGCGCCGACGAGTGTTCCGGTCCCTGGCCTTCGTAGCCGTGCGGCAGCAGCAGCACCAGGCCGCTGTGCTGTGCCCACTTCTCTTCGGCGCTGGAGATGAACTGATCGATGATGATCTGCGCGCCGTTCATGAAGTCACCGAACTGCACTTCCCACATGACCAGGCACCCCGGATCGGCCACCGAGTAACCGTACTCGAAGCCGACTACGGCGTATTCGGACAGCAGCGAGTCGTAGACCGTGAAGCTCGC
>JANMSA010000879.1:0-4128 GCA_031388865.1 Acidobacteriota bacterium
GCGAGCTTCAAGCCTGCCGAGCGCTGTCATCGAGAGCGACCTGGGGTGATTCGAGGGTGAGCGAAGCAGTCATCAACGTGTCGGAGCTGACGCGCCGCTTCGGTGCCAGGACAGCCCTGGCCTCGGTGAGCTTGTCCATGCCGCGCGGGGCCGTCTACGGCCTGGTCGGCGCAAACGGCGCGGGTAAGACGACACTCATCCGGCACATCCTCGGGTTGCTGCGCGCGCAAAGCGGCTCGGTGCGTGTCTTCGGGCGCGATCCGGTTGCCGATCCGGTGGGCGTTCTGTCGCGCATCGGGTATCTGTCCGAGGAGAACGATCTGCCGGGGTGGATGCGGATCGAGGAGCTCATTCGGTACTCGCGCGCGTTCTATCCCGGCTGGGACGATGCATACGCGGAGGAGCTGCGTCAGGGATTCGCGCTCGATCCGACGGCAAAGGTCAAGAACCTTTCCAAGGGTCAGAAAGCGCGGGTCGGCCTCCTGATCGCGCTGGCGTATCGACCCGAGCTGCTCGTGCTCGACGAGCCGTCGTCTGGTCTCGATCCCATCGTGCGGCGCGACATTCTCGGAGCGGTCATCCGCACCGTCGCCGACGAGGGGCGCACCGTAGTGTTCTCGTCGCACCTGTTGGACGAGGTCGAGCAGGTCGCGGATCACGTGGCGATGATCAGCAGGGGCACGATCGTCTGGAGCGCGCCGCTGCATTCCATCAAGGAATCGCATCGCGTCGACGGGCGCGTGCTGACCCTCGATGAGATCTTCGTGAAGTATGCCGGGACGGACGCAGAGTCCGCCGCGGAGTCGTAGGCCATGCGGACGGTTGCTGCAGCGATTGCCTGGGAGTTCTGGCGCCATCATCGCTGGGGGCTGATGGCGGTCGCCGGCTACCTGGTCGTCATCGCCATCGTCAAGCTCGTGATGCTGGCGCCCGGAAAGGGCGTCGATTTCGAGACCGACGAGATCTTCGCGCTGGTGGTGATGGTCCCGCTTTCGGCGACCTTCATGTATTTCCTCGGCGTCTTCTCGTACGGATTGTCCGGCGATATCGCCGCGCGCGAGTCGATGTATCCAGCCCGCATGTTCACGCTGCCGGTGGCCAGTGCCGCGCTCGCAGGATGGCCGATGCTGTACGGCTCCGTGGCCATGGCGCTCTTGTGGTTCGGGACGAGACTCTTCGCGATCTGGCCGTCCGGTCTCGAGGTTCCGGTGATCTGGCCGGGGTTGCTCGCGCCGGTGTTTCTCGCGTGGTTGCAGGCGCTGACGTGGATGCCGTATCCGCTGCGCGGGTTGCGGTTGTTCGTGGCGGCGGCGTGGCTCGTCTGCCTGGATGCAATCGTCATCATCGCATTCGAGCTCAGGACGCCCGAGCCTGTGATGGTGGCGCTGCTCGCGCCGCAGATTCCAATCGCGTATCTCGTCGCGCGCTTTGCGGTCACGCGCGGGCGTCGTGGCGAGGTCCCCGACGGGCGCGGTGTGGTGGAGCGCCGGCTTCAGCCGGCGTCGCAGGTGAAAGCAATTGCTCCACGAAAGCATTTCCAGTCGGCGAGCCGCGCGCAGGCATGGTTCGAATGGCGCCGGTATGGCTGGTCGCTCCCTGTGCTCGTTGGAATTCTGCTTCCGTTCGAACTGGCACTGCTATTCGTCTTCCGCGAAGCGCCGGTGATCGTGTTCGAGACGCTCGTCGCTGTGCTGCTGACGCCACCGCTCATGGCCATCTTCGTCGCTGCGACAGTGAGCAGGGCCAATCCGCATTCGCGCGACGCGTATGGCATCACGCCGTTCATGGCTACGCGGCCGATGACCAGCGCATCACTCATCGCCGCGAAATTGAAGGCCACGATCTGGAGCACGTTCGCAGCTTGGGTGCTGGTCGCCGTGGCCATCCCGCTCGCGCTGTGGCTGTCCGGCACCACGCCGCTGGTCGTCGATTTCGCCCGTGACGTGCTGGAGGTGTTCAAATTGCCGCGCGCCACTGCGATCGCGGTGCTGCTGTTCGTGGCATTGCTCCTGTCGACTTGGAAGCAGCTGGTGCAGAGCCTCTACGTTGGCATGAGTGGTCGTGAGTGGGTCGTGAAAGCGAGCGTGTTCGGGACTCTGTGCGTGCTGGCCGTCGCGTTGCCACTCGCCGGCTGGCTCTTTCACAGCCGGCGCCTGATTGGGTTTCTGTGGTACGGACTTCCCTGGATCCTCGGCGTTCTCGCCTGCTTGAAACTGCTGGCGGCCGTGTGGGTCTGCGTGCGCCTTCACGGCAGCGGGCTCGTTGCCAATCGCACGCTCCTCATCGGCGCCGTCTGCTGGGACGTCGCGGTGTTCGCCGTGTACGGGGTGCTCGTGTGGATTCTGCCCGGCCTGCTCGCGCGCGGCTGGTTTCTGATGTTGATTGCGATCCTGATGATTCCTCTCACGCGGCTGTCCGCAGCGCCCCTGGCGATCGCACGGAACCGGCACCGATGAGCAGAAAGAAGTTCCTCGGCGTGATCCTGCTCCTCATCGCGGCGCCCCCGGTGGCCGCGTTGTTCGACGCGGTGAACTTTCATGTCCGGACTCGAACCAACGGCACGATCGTCTCATCGGGCGTCGAGCGGAAGTACATCCTTCACGTCCCGCGCAGCTACGACCGCGCGAAGCCGGTGCCGCTCGTCATCAGTCTGCATGGCGCTGGAGGATGGCCGGCCCAGCAGATGGAGATTAGCGGCTGGAACGAACTCGCGGAGAAAGAAGGGTTCATCGTCGCCTACCCCGCGGGCGGGGTTGGCGGCGGCGCCAGAGTCTGGAGCGTGGTGAGCGACAGGCCCGTGCCGCGCGACGTACGGTTCATTTCCGACCTGATCAACGAGCTGCAGTCAACCTACACCATCGATCCGGCCAGGATCTATGCGAACGGACTCTCGAACGGCGGAGGAATGTCGTTTCTCCTTTCGTGCGCACTGGCCGATCGGATCGCTGCCGTCGGCCTCGTGGCATCCGCGCTGACCAGTCAGTGGGATGTCTGCGTGGACACGCGACCAGTCCCCATGATCGCCTTCCACGGGACAGCAGACCCGATGACGCGCTATCACGGCGGCAAAACGTGGGTCGCGCCGCGGTCGTTTCCCGACATCCCGATCTTCGTCGGGACGTGGGCGCGACGAAACGGCTGCGCCGTCCAACCCGCTGAATCGAAGGTCGCGGCGGACGTCACGCGTCGCGCGTACACGAATTGTGCTGCCGACGTGTCGCTCTATACGATTCACGGCGGCGGCCACCAATGGCCCGGGGGCAAGCCGTTGCCGGAGTGGTTCGTGGGACCAACGATCACGGCCATCGATGCGACGAGCGAGATGTGGGCGTTTTTTCGGGAGCATCCGCTGCCGAAACGGTGATCGCCCCAGAAAGATCCACTTCGACGGCCACCTGACCTTTCCCCTTTATTTCGCCTCCCCTGGAGCTCGCCGCGCGATTGGAGAGAGTGCCTGAAGAATCCGCCACGTACGGCTGACAGAGCAGCGCGGCGGTCGCGTCAGATGTCCGACAACAGCGATTCCTTCGGGTGCTGGCGCGGCAGATGTACCTTGAAAACGGTGCCCGTCTCCTTTGAAGAGGCGACTGCAATCGTCCCGGCGTGGGGGATCACGATCTGGCGCGCGATGTACAGTCCGAGCCCGATGCCTGTGTGGTCGGTGGTTCGCTCTGGGCATCGATGTGGCGCGGACGAAAGGATCGAAAAGCGTCGGCAGCGCGGATGGCGCGATCGGCGGCCCTTGGTCCGCGACAGACAACAGAACCGTAGAACCTTCGCTCGTTGCCAGCACTTCGATTGGACAGCTCTCATCACCGTGCTCGATCGCGTTCCCAACCAGATTCGACAGAACCTGCCGCAGTGGCGCGGCATCCCACTGCCCGTGCAGGTCCCCGACCGCCTCGAAGCGCAGGCGGCCGTCAGAATGGGCAGCTCGGAACTCGTCCAGTACTTTCCGGCAAAGACTGGTGAGATCCACGGGCGACGGAAAGCGGCATGCCGGCACCGAGCCGCGTCCGCGTGAAGTCGATTGCCGCGATCTATCAACGGCCGGACAGCTTCCCACCGGTAATGGCTGACGAAGGGAGTTTCAACCTCGCCAGGAATGCTGGATATCGCGCGTCGTAC
>JANMSA010000889.1:0-2184 GCA_031388865.1 Acidobacteriota bacterium
GCTCGACCGGTTGTGCGACCCCGGAGGTGAAGACTGCCGGGCCATCCTGATCAATTACATCCGCGCCGAACAAATTGGCATCGACGTGGGTTTCTGGTTCATGGAGGACGCGCGGTATACGACCGAGCTCATCAGGCGGCATAACGCCGGCGTCCGGGTGCGCGTGCTGATGGACCCGCGGGCGAATGCGTCTTACGTGCTCAATGCCGCCAGGGTCGCAGAACTTCAGACGGCCGGAATCCCGATGCGTAAAAGGACGGCGAACGGCATTCTCCACTACAAGATGATGCTGTTCACTGGTCAAAACGTGGTCGAGTTCAGCGGCGCAAACTTCAGCGCGGACGCGTTCAATTTTTCTGGCGCGCCGTACTCGGATTATACCGACGAGGCCATCTACTTCACGGACGACCTGGCGATCGTGAACAGTTTCCGCACCAAGTTCGACGACCTCTGGACGAACACGACGACCTACTCGGACTACGCAAACATCACCCTGCCGCCATTGCGGGTCTATGACCTCTTTCCCAAGGCGCCGGAGTTGAACTTTCCCCCCGGGGAGTCTTATTCGACGCGCTCCGTCGGTCGGTACAACAAGGAGACGCAGAAAATCGACGTCATCATGTACCGCATCACGGATCGAAAGCATACCGACGCGATCATCGCCGCGCGCAGCCGCGGCATCCCGGTGCGACTCATCACCGAGCCGAAACAGTACCGGGACCGGACCCGTCTCTGGCACTCCTGGAACGTCGATCGCCTCTATATGGCTGGCGTCCAGATCAAGCAGCGGGCCCACGCAGGGCTGAATCACCAGAAGAGCGTCCTGCTCTACGGACAGGGGATGACGATCTTCGGCTCGTCCAACTGGACGAGCCCCTCGGCGAATTCTCAGGAAGAGCACAACTACTTCACAACCAAGCCGACAATCTTTCAATGGTTCGTCGATCAGTTCGAGCGTAAGTGGAACAACACCGGCGGGGTGGTTGAAAACACCGACTTCGTGCCGCTCCCCCCCGACAAGCCCGTCTATCAGTTGCCTCTGAACACCGCGCAGGGTGTGGACCCGAGCACTCTTGTGCTGAAGTGGTACGCCGGGCCATTTGCTCACAAATACGACGTCTACCTGGGCACTGATCCGAACAATCTCCAGCCCGTCCTGATCGATACGGAGCTCGGGCCCAGCCAGTCACTGACCGACTACCGGGCGTTCACGCCCGTCACCACCTTGAACCCGGGCACCCCGTACTACTGGCGCGTGGTCTCGCGGACGATGGCAAACGTGTCCCGCACGGGGGATTTGTGGAGCTTCACGACTGCCGGCACCACGCCGCTACCCCCCCCGACCGGCAACACGGGCGCGGGCGACATCGTCCTCCACGGACGGAGCGGCCTGATCACGGGCAGCGCCTGGTCGATCGTGTCGGATGCCTCCGCTGCGGGGGCCCAGCGGCTGTGGAACATGAACGCCGGAGCTTCGAAAGTCTCCACCGCTCTCGCGACGCCGGTGACCTACGTCGAGTTCACCTTCAGCGCCGTCGCCGGGCAGCCTTACCGTCTTTGGCTGCGTGGCAGGGCTGAAAGCAACCACTACCTGAACGACTCGGTCTTCGTGCAATTCTCTAATGCTGTGACCACTGCAGGCGCGGCGACCAATCGCATCGGGACGACATCGGCCTCTACGGTGAACCTCGAAGACTGCAGCGGCTGCGGACTCTCGGGGTGGGGCTGGCAGGACAACGGATGGGGGACCGGGGTGATGGGGCCGGTGCTGTATTTCGACACCACGGGACCACAGACGCTGCGGATTCAGGCGCGCGAAGATGGCTTCTCGATCGATCAGATCCTCCTGTCCCCCTCGCTTTACCTCAACGCGCCGCCAGGTACTTTGAAGAATGACGTCACGATTCTGGCGGCGACCGGGGGCGGCTAGGACGACCCCGGCGCCGTCTCCCCTGGTCCATGGGCCGCAGGCTGTAGAATGCCGCACGGCCGTCTGCAGCCTGTCTTGACCGTCCCTGCCACTCGCATTCGCCTCTGCAATGCGCAACCCGTTCGCGCCAACGGACGGTACGTTCTCTATTGGATGACCGCTGCGCGGCGGACGCGATCCAACTTCGGCCTTGAACGCGCCGCGATTCTCGCGGCCGAACTCAATCGCCCGCTTGTCGTCCTCGAAGCGCTGCG
>JANMSA010000921.1:0-3361 GCA_031388865.1 Acidobacteriota bacterium
GGTGCCGAGTCCCGCAAGTACAGCGCTACCCTCGGTTGGGGCGACCTCGACAAGAACCGTTTCAACTTCGTCGCGTCGTTCGACTACCAGAAGGACAAGGCGCTGCTCGCGAAGCAGCGTGAGTTCGGCAGCACCGCGATCCGGCCCGACCTGGGCTTCGCACGCACCAGCGGCAACCCCTTCCCGGCGAATTTCAGGTTTGGCGGCACCACCTACAACATCACCGCGGCGCAGGGCTGCATTCCCGAGCAGGGCTCGTTCCGCGTCAATGCCGCCACGGGGGCGCCGGATCCGCTGCGCACCAACTGCCGCTACGATTTCACCTCGGTGCTGGATATCTTCCCGCCCTTTGAGCGGAAGGCGCTCTTCGGACGTGCGACGGTCCAACTCAATCGCGACAACCAGGCGTTCGTGGAATACCACTTCAGCCAGAACGAGACGACGTTCGCCTCGTCGGAGACGCCGATCAACGACTTCCTCGGCAATGGACCGTTCCTCTACCCGGCGGGCGGGCCGTTTTATCCGACTTCGTTCGTAACGCCAGGCGGTGTGACGATCAACCCGACCGGGGACCTGCCATTCGCCTGGCGCGGTAAACAGGCGGGGAGGCGCACCAATCGCGTCGAGACCGACGAGGACCGCCTGGTGGCGGGCTTGCAAGGCGTGCTCGTTGGGTGGGACTACAACACGGCGTTCTCTCGCTCCACCTCGGAGGCGAGCGACAACTACATCGATGGTT
Source organism: Acidobacteriota bacterium (assembly GCA_031388865.1). Taxonomy (GTDB): domain Bacteria; phylum Acidobacteriota; class Thermoanaerobaculia; order Gp7-AA8; family Gp7-AA8; genus QHVT01. Next base: position 740 of record JANMSA010000921.1, read on the forward strand.
GGATGCGTGAATCGGTCCTAAACCGTAACCTTTACACGGGCCTCGTCGACATTTTCTCGGGCAATCCCCAAACCGCGGCCGGCCAAGCGCTCATCGACCAGGCGAAGATCCTCGAGGAGGTCCGCCACTCCAAGGCGACCACGACCGGTTTCGACGGCAAGATCTCCAAGGAGCTCATGCAGATGCGCGGCGGCGCGCTCGCCCTGGCCGTGGGCTTCGACCACCGCAAGGAGGAGATCGACGACAAACCCGCGTCAGTGCTGTCGTCCGGCGACGTGCTCGGCGGCGGCGGCAACCAGCCAGCGTGGGCGACCGATCGCACCGTGACGGCGCTCTTCGCGGAGCTGAGCGTGCCGATCACGAGCACTGTGGAAGCACAGCTTGCGGTGCGCACCGACGACTACAGCGATTTCGGTCGCTCCACCAACCCGAAGGTGGCGATGCGCTGGTCGCCCTCCAAGGAGTTACTCGTGCGCGGCTCGTACAGCACCGGCTTCCGGGCCCCGACGCTCGCCGACATCCACCTGCCGCGCTTCTTCTCCAACACACCCGGCGCGTTTAGCGATCCCATCCGCTGTCCCGGATCGAGCCCGATCGGCGGCTTCGTGGATGAAGGGCTGGAGTGCGACGCGCAGTTCCAGAACCAGCTGGGCGGCAATGCAACGCTTCAACCCGAGAAGTCGAAGCAGTGGACCTTGGGCGTCATTTTCGAGCCGACCTCCACGACCTCGCTCGGCTTCGACCTGTTCTCCATCCATCGCCGCAACTCGCTCGGCTACGTAGGCGACGCGCGCATCTTCAACGAGCTGGGCGTGCTCGATCCCCTGACCGCCACCGGCCTCTTCGTGCGCCAGGTGCGCCTCCCCAACGGCAGCTGTGCGAACGACCTCCCCGGAGCGCCCACGCCGGCCGCAACGCCGTGCGGAATCAACTACGTGGTGATGGTTCAGCAGAACCTCGGGAAGTTCACCGTGACGGGCCTGGACGTGTCCGCCTCGACTCGCGTCGGGCCAGTTTCGCTGCGGGCCGAAGGCACGTATATCGCCCGTTACCGCTTCCAGTGGTCGATCGACGGCCCATACGACGACAACGTGGGTCGCTACACGACCGAGAACGGCCCGATCCCGCGCTGGCGGCATAACATCCAGGCCAATTTCCGTACTGGCCCGTTTGGCGTGACGCTCGCGCAGAACTTTGTCCTTGGCTACCGCGATCAGGGCGGTTTGCGCCGCGTGGGGAGCTACGAGACCTACGACGTGCAGGCGATGTGGGAAGGCTGGCGCGGGCTTGGCGTGACGCTCGGAGTGAAGAACGTATTCGATCGGGACCCACCAGCCTCGGCGCAGGACCAGACGTTCCAGGTCGGGTACGAGCCGCGGATCGGCGACCCGCACGGCCGCACGTTCTACGCCGGGCTGCGCTACAAGTTCCGCTGAAGCCGGTTGGCAGTTGCGAGGGGCCCTTCGGGGCCCCTTTTTCTTGGAGCGGTACACTCCGAAAATGTCGATACGCCACGCTACTGCCGCCGACCTGGCCCCGGTTGTCGCCATCTACAATGCCTCGATTCCCGGCCGCATGGCGACCGCGGACATCGAACCCGTGACCGTTGCGCAACGCGAGGAATGGTTCCAGGCATTCGACCCGAAAGCGCGTCCGCTGTGGATCTACGAGGACGGGGGCGTCGCTGCAGGATGGCTGGGATTTCGCTCGTTCTACGGCCGTCCGGCCTACCATCGCACCGTTGAATCAGCGATCTACGTTGCCCCTTCGCACCAGCGTCGCGGGATTGCGCGCGCGCTGCTCGATCACGCACTGGCCTCTGCCCCCGCGCTCGGCATCGCGAACGTGCTCGGATTCGTGTTCGCGCATAACGCGCCAAGCATTGCATTGTTCGAAACGCGGGCCTTTGGCCGCTGGGGCCTGCTACCCCGGGTATGCGAGATCGACGGGGTCGAACGCGACGTCCTCATCCTGGGACGACGCCTCTGAGGCTGCACACTGATAAAATCGTGCGCATCCGCGCATGAAAACCTATCTCGACCTGATGCGCCACGTGCTCGAGCACGGGGCGAAGAAAGAAGACCGCACCGGCACCGGCACGCTTTCGGTCTTCGGCCACCAGATGCGCTTCGCCCTCGAAGGGCGATTTCCGCTCCTGACCACGAAGAAAGTGCACCTGAAGAGCGTGATCCACGAGCTGTTGTGGTTCCTCAAGGGAAGCACCAACGTCGAGTATTTGCGAGAAAACGGGGTCACCATCTGGGACGAATGGGCCGATCCCCGCGGCGAGCTGGGGCCGGTTTACGGCTACCAGTGGCGGTCATGGCCCGCCCCTGACGGTCGCCACATCGACCAGATCGCCGAAGTGGTGGACCAGATCCGGCGCAATCCGGCCTCGCGGCGGCTGATCGTTTCCGCATGGAACGTGGCCGACATCCCTCGGATGGCGCTCGCCCCGTGCCACGCGTTCTTCCAGTTCTACGTGGCCGACGGCCGGTTGTCGTGCCAGCTCTACCAGCGCAGTGCCGACGTCTTCCTCGGCGTGCCCTTCAACATCGCCTCCTACGCGCTGCTCACGATGATGATCGCGCAAGTGACGGGCCTGAAACCCGGCGAGCTGGT
>JANMSA010000981.1:0-5594 GCA_031388865.1 Acidobacteriota bacterium
CGACAACCGACAACGAACAAACGCTCCACCACCCCCCCACCAATGCGTTCCGTCTGAAGACCACTAGCAACCAGCAACCAGGAACCAGCAACTGCCGGCAACGCACGGCAACCTATAATCCGCCCCGCATGAACTTCGGCGCCTTCATCGCAGAAAAGTATCCGTTCGCCTTGCGGCCGGCCTTGGCCGCATACGAACAGGTGCACGGTGAGGCAAGCGCATTGCGTCCCGCACTGGAGGCCGTACTGCGAGAGAGCCTCGCAGTAGGAGACCTCCCCGAGACCACTCCCCGCGTCGCCGCAAGCGAGAGGCTGCAGCAGGCCATCGACGAAGTGCTCGATGCGTGCGATGGCTTCCTGCGCCGTGAGGCGATCGCGGCCTCGCTCACTCCTGACGAGAAGCGCGAAATCTTCCGGGGAATGCTGCTCACGCGGGCAACCGACAATCGACTCAAGCAGTTTTTTACCGGCGCCGAAGTGCGCTGGGGAGGCGGCTCCTTCCAGGGGAAAGGGTTTCGCTCCCTGGGCCAGGAAGCCATCTATGCCGCGGTGATCCGCCTCCGGCGCGAGCCGTTCGGCGACGTCATCTCGCCCATGATCCGCGACCTCGGCGCCGTGCTGGGCATGCGCAACAGTGCGGATACCGTGCGCATGGTGCTCAGTGCGCAGATGGGCAAGGCGGGTCCGCCGATGAACGGCCGCGACCTGCACGTCGGCGACTGGGACCACGGCATCCTCCCCGCGATGGCTCCCCTCGGCACTCCCGCGCTGACCATCGCCGGCATCGCCATGGCCTTCGCGCTGCGCAAGGAAGACCGCGTGGCGATCTCGTTCATCGGCGAGGGCGCGACGTCGCTCGGCGAGTGGCACGAGGCCATCAACGCCTGTGCCGCGCGCAAGCTGCCCGCCGTCTTCTGCGTGCAGAACAACCAGACCGCGCTCTCCACGCCCGTCCGCGACAACACCGCCCTGCGCGTCTTCGCGGACAAAGGTCCGGGATACGGCATCCCGTCCATCACCATTGACGGCACGGATCCCGAAGCCATCGCCGTCGCCTTTGCGTGGGCGACGGAGCGCGCGCGTGCCGGACACGGGCCGGCTCTCATCGAGCTGGTGGCCATGCGCATGTGCGGCCACGCCCATCACGACGACATGCTCTACCTCGGCAAGGACCCGCAAACGTCGTGGTCCTATCCGGCGGTGACCGAGGCCGGGTACGCGGATCGCGAGTTGTACGAGTACTGGCGCGAGCGCGATCCGCTCGTCACTTACGCCGCGAAGCTCGTCGCGGATGGAGTGATCCAGCCCGGCGATGTGAATCGGTGGAAGAGCGAGATCGAAGCGCTGGTCGAGGCAGAGGCGCGGAAAGTCATCGACGCACCCTGGCCAGAAGGTGCGAGCGCAGGCGACGGCGTTCACGCGAATGAGCCGCGGCGCGCTCACGTCGAGGTGCTCGACGAAGCGTGGCGTAGGGAAGCATCGCGAAACGCCGCCCTGCCGGCTGTGGAGGACGCGCCGGAGTTCGATGCGAAAGGACGGACGCTTCTCGAGGCGGTCATGCTCGGCGTCGGCGACGCGTTGCGCGCGGATCCCCGCGCGTTTGTCTACGGAGAGGACGTCGGCGGTAAGTATGGCAACGCCTTCCTGCTCCTGCGCCCGTTGCTGAAGGATCACAGTGAGCGAATCCTCAACTCGGTGCTGTCCGAGGCCGCCACCATCGGCGTCTGTGTGGGAGCAGCGCTGGCGGGCATGCGCCCGATCGGCGAGATGCAGTTCAACGACTTCGTCGCGACGGGCTTCAACCAGCTCGTGAACAACGCCGCGAAGCTGCGCTATCGCTGGGGCGCCGAGCTCCCCTTCGTCCTGCGCATGCCGTGGGGCGGCCTGCGTCACGCCGGACCGTATCACTCGCAGAATACCGAGGCGTGGTTCTACCGTACGCCGGGACTGAAGCTCGTGGTGCCTTCCACGCCGCATGACGCAAGAGCGCTCATGGCCGCCGCCGTCGCCGATCCCGATCCTGTTCTCTACTTCGAGCACATCGCCCTCTATCGCGATCCGAAGATCAAGCAGCGACTCGGCCACGAGGCTCCGTCGCCGGTTCCCATCGGAAAGGCGGCGCTCCGCCGCGCCGGCGACGACCTGGCGATCTTGTCGTACGGCGCGTATGTGCATGTCGCCATGCGCGTCGCGGAGAAGCTCGGCGCCGATGGTCACGAATGCGCCGTGCTCGACCTGCGCACTCTCGCGCCGCTGGACCGCGAGACCATTCTTGCCGTCGCGCGCCATTGCGGCCGCGTGCTGATCGTGCATGAGGACACGCGCACCGGCTCGATCGGCGAATCGGTAGCGGCGATCATCCAGGAGGAAGCGTTCGAGTACCTCGACGCGCCCGTGCGCATCCTCGGCTCGCTGGACACGCCCGTCCCCTATTCGCCGCCACTCGAGGAAGTGTTCCTGCCCAGCGCAGAACAGGTCGAGCGCGCGGCGCGGCTGCTGCTCGCCTACTGACTCCTGAGCGGCCTCTCTGAGGAATCTGTTTACGGCCGCGCCCTTCGCCTTGCCTCGAGCCAGTGTCCGGGGGATCAGCACTCAGCGCGTTCGGTATCAAGTGGGGTCTGACCCCACTTTGATACTGAACTAACCCAGTGCCGCCATTTCTCGTGAGCGCGAACCCACGAGCAACCAGCAACCAGGGACAGCCGGTGGAGCCTCGAGAATCAGCGCGTCTCCCTCGTGAAACGCTTCGATTTCCTGTGGCGGGCAGGGCCGGACCAGCGCGCCTCAGTGGTCCTCGGTGGATTCGCTGGAGAAGATCATCAACGAGGATCGGGTGTTGGTCGGACCCAGATGCCGATATCCCCCGTCGCACGCGGCCTTTCATGCGCAGCCATCGCATGCGCGCCTACGACCAGGAACTCAGCGCCGGCGGCGGATAACTCTTGCAATATCTCGACGAAGTCGCGATTCATGAAAGGAGGGGTCCTTGAAGGCCCAGGCACTCCTGGTAATCTCCCACACCATCTCCACCCGCTCGGCGGGAGTGAGAGCCGCAGTGTCGTCGTGCTGGTCTTCGTCTTCGAGACGAAGCTTCCGAGTCGGCCATCCGGAACGGTCGGTCACGACGCAATTATACTCGGCCGCTTCTCGAATGTGCGGTGCGGCAGCATCCATACCGCAGCGGTGTAAAGCGCCACCAGCGAGACGGTGATCAACGGCTCGCGCGAATCCGGCGAGCTGGCGCCCAGGAGCAGGCGATACGGCTCATCGGCCATGAGGATCAGCGCCCCGATCGCGATCGGCGCAGTCCACCGATTGCGAAGCAGCGCGAACGTCGCGGGGATGGTCAGCAAGAGGTAATGCAGCCAGACGAGCTTCGAGGAAAGGAAGTAGATCAGCAGGCCCAGAGAGATCAGCAGCAGGTCGTCGCGCTTTCGGCTGCGGAGGACCGGCACCGCCGCGATCACGAGCAACGCCGCCGCAATCGCGTAGCTGATCCACCCGCCATACTGCTGGAACAGCCGCAGCGCGGGAGCGACGTTGTTGAACTCGCGGGCGAGGAGCATTTCCCACAGGCCGCCGGCGGAGTCGAACCACAACAGCCACGCGCGCGGCGTCCCGAACCAGAACGATCCCACCACGACGGCGATCACCGCTCCGATCGCGGCTCCCGTCACCTCCCGAAAGAAGCGCCGGTACTCGCGTGTGAGCAGGCGTGACCCGAAGAGCACGACCACGACCAGGATCAAGGTCGGCTTCGCCGCGACCATCATCGCCAGGATCGCTCCGGCCAGGCGAGGGAAGCGCTCGAGGAGGACCAGCACGACCGCAAGCAGGAACAGCTGCATCGCGTTCACGTTGCCGACGATGAAGTCGGCGCGAAACGGCAGGAAGAAACGGATCAGCCCCGCCAGCAGGAAGAGCGTCGCGTAAAGCGGCACACCGCAATACGCGCCCAGGATCAGAATGCCGCCGCAGAATGCAGCGAGCAGCACGACCCGGTACTGCAGGAGCGCCGTGTCGTACCGGTCGCTCACCCAGGCCATCGACGCATAAAGGAAAGGGCTGCCGCGACTGTCCAGGCTGCGCCGCACCGTCGCGTCCGCGATGAAGAGCGGCAGCCCGGAGCGGATCGCGCGTTGATAGAACTCCTCTCCGATCGAGACTTGCGCTTCCGGCGTATAGATGTTCGGCACATCGGGACGTCCGGCCACCTGCTCATTGACGTAGACGAGGTAAAAGTCCACCGCCGAATAGCGCCCCATCGTGCGCCACGCCTCAGCCACCGCCAGCGCAACGGCGACGACTCCGGCAACCAGCAACAGAGGGCGAACGAACTTCATCTGGAACGATAGTGCGAGCGCACCCAGGCCGCGTCTTCTTCACTGAGCGCCTCGCCGATCGTCGCCGCCGCCTCGACCTGCTTGACGTTGCGCTGCCCGAGGAGAACACAGGCGGTGAGGTTGCCAGTGAGCAAGGCGCCAACTACAGCGTGCAGCACCGGCTCGGTGTGGTCCGCGAATTTCACGCGCATCGTGGCGGCTGCGCCCCGGTAGCGCGCAATCGCCTCGGCGTCCTTGAAGTCTCCGATCCCGCTGCGAAAGTCTCCCGCCCCGTAATCGACAGGCACTGTGTATTTGCCCAGGAGCAGTCCGTGTTTGAGCGGCGAGAAGAACGCGACGCCGAGGTCGTGCGCGTCGACATGCTGTTTGAGCCCGCTCAGTTCATAGGCATCATCGACCAGGTTGCGGTACGGCTGCACGACATCCGGATCGATGCGCTCGATCACTTCCATGATCCGCGACGCATTCCAGTCCGACAGGCCGATGAAACGCACCTTCCCTTCCTCGCGAAGGCGGTGCATGACCTCGAGCGCGCCGTCAAGATAGCGGTCGCCGGGGCCGAAGTTGCAATGATGGAAGTAGTGAAGGTCGAGAACGTCCGTGCGCATGTTGCGCAGCGAGCGTTCCGCCTGCTCACGCATGAACTTCGGATCGTACGGATGTTGCGACGGGCCGTAGACCCACCCGAACTTGGTCGCGAGAAAAATCTCCTCGCGAGGCACCTCGCCCCACACCTGCCCGATCAACTCCTCGGCCTGTCCGTCTCCGTACGCGTCGGCCGTGTCCCAATGCGTGATCCCCGCGCGATATGCGGCAACGAGCGCCTCTTTCGCCTGCCCGTCATCGTGACCCGACCACCCGACGGATGCACCGTTCTCTGTGACGCGCGGGCCCCCATGCCCCCAAGTGCCGAGGCTGACGACGGGGACCTGAACGCTGGTGCGACCGAGACGGATGGTTCTCATGGGGCGGGAGTCTATTCGAAGGTTGAAGGATGAACGGAATGAGGCTGGGCAGAGCTCGAACAGCATTCGTGTCGCCCCACCCTCCCGGGTCCCTCGACTCACGCTCGGGATGACAGGCCCCTGCAGATCGCACGAGCATCGTTCACCGCAGGGGATCCTTCGCCGCGCTTCGCCGGCTCAGGATGACAGCCGCTACGGTGGGCCGTTCATCGTTCATCGTTCATCGTTCATCGTTGACCCCTCATCCTTCATCCTTCATCCTTCATCCTTCCCATGCCCTGCGTCTT
>JANMSA010001073.1:0-2400 GCA_031388865.1 Acidobacteriota bacterium
GCGTCGCGGAACTCGCTGGTGGACGGGTCGAGCTTCGGCATCGGGCGAGTGTATGGCGGTTGACGTTCGCTGCGCTTGGCGTTGTCAGTTCTCGGTTGTCAGTCGCGGAGCTTCACGTTGTCGGTTATCGGTTGTCGGTTGTCTGCGCAGCATCGGCTTCGGGGCGATTTGGGTGGGCGACATCGTGAGAAGCGGCTCTGCGCGGCGCGATGCGCAGCGGCCCTCGCGAACTGCTCATTCCTCGCGCCCCGCCCACCCAGGTCCCTCGACTCACGCCCCTGGATGACAGCGTTGTTGGTGCTTCGTGAAAGCTGGCGTGGTTGCCGTCTGGCAAAAAAGCGCAGACAACTGACAACCGACAGCAACCATCCCGGAGGGAGACCGCAGACAACCAGCAACCAACCAGCAACAACGAAGCTACGACGCGCCCTTGCCGGACAGCACCGCAGGGATGGTGCGCAACAGAATCTTGAGGTCGAGAGTGGGCGACCAGTTGTCGATGTATTGCAGGTCGAGCTTCATCCAGTGATCGAAGTCCTGAATCTGGTTGCGACCACTGATCTGCCACAGGCAGGTCAGACCGGGCTTCATCGACAGGCGGCGGCGGTGCCAGCGGTGGTACGAAGCCACTTCCTCGGGGATCGGAGGGCGCGGGCCGACCAGGCTCATGTCCCCTCTGAGCACGTTCCAGAGCTGTGGGATCTCGTCGAAGGAGAAGCGCCGCAGCCACCAGCCGACGCGCGTCACGCGCGGATCGTCGCGCATCTTGAAGACCGGGCCGTTCATCTCGTTCAGGTGCGCGACTTCTTCGCGGCGCGCGTGCGCGTCCTCGATCATCGTGCGGAACTTGTAGAGCGTGAAGACACGGCCGTTCAGGCCCATGCGGCGCTGTTTGAAGAAGACCGAGCCGGTAGAAGAGAGCTTGATGGCCAGCGCCGCGATGCCGATCACAGGCATGCCCAGGCCGAGGACCATCAGCGAGATGGCCACGTCGAGAGCGCGCTTCAAGGCGAGATGCGCCTCGTTCGACGGGGTGGTGGTGAAGGTCAGGAACGGCACGCCTTCCAGCTCTTCGATCTCGAGCCGGGCCACGCGGTTCTGGATGAAGTTCATGGCCACTCGCGTGCGGATGCCCAACTCCTCGCAGAGCAGGAAGAGCTGCTTCATCTCATCGAGCTTCTTGCGCGTCACGGCGAAGACGATCTCGTCGATCGGTTCTCCGATCTCCCCCATCTCCAGGACATGACGCAGCTCAGGAACGGAGCCGTAGATGCGGTAGCGCGCCCAGCCGTTCGTGAGACGGTGGCCGTCCGACACGAAGCCGAGGATCTTGTAGCCCCAGAACTTGTGGCCGGCGATCATGCGGGCGATGTCCGTCGCGCGGCGGCCCGTGCCCACGATCAGTACGGTGCGGTAGTTGAGACCTTTCGAGCGCACCCAGCGCGCGATGATGCGCACCAGAATCTTCTCCGCGACGAGCATCACCGCGGACAGGCCGACGAAGAGCGCGAACCAGGTGCGCGAGAGCTGGCGTAAGGGCAGGAGGAACGCCAGTGTGGCCAGAATCACCGTGCCGGTCAGGACCACGCGCAGCGTGGTGAATGCCTCTCGCGTCAGCGGGATGGTGCGGTGGGAGTGATAGCTGTCGTACGTGAAGAGCAGGACCGACCAGATCACCAGGACCAGAGGGAAGATCTTCAGGTAGTCCACGATCGGGAAGAGTCCCGTCGGGAAGTTGAGAGGGTCGAACCAGGGGAGCAGAGTGTCGCGGATGAAAAAGGCCGCAAAAAATGCCACGGAAGTCAGGGCCAGGTCGACCCCGTAGACGACCCTGGCGATGACTCTTGCTTTCTGCTTCAGCATCTCAACGTTCTTGTACTGCAACGATATACGGAGAGGAAGCGCAAACCGTCTAGAGCGATCGCAACAGCTCCTCATAGGCGTCTGTCACCCGCTCCCAGGAGAACCGTTCCTCCGCCCGCAGCCGAGCCCGCTCCCTCATCGTTTCGCGCAGACTCTCATTCACTACCCATTCCCGAAGTGTGCCGGAAAGGGTCTCTTCGGGCCGCAGTCGGAAGTAACCTACAGCGTCGCCTCCGACTTCCCGATTCTCCGGAGTGTCGTGCGCCAGGACCGTTCCTCCTGATCCCATCGCCTCGATCAGCGCCGGATGAGTCCCCCCCACCTCGGTCGCCTGGATGTAGAGGAGGGCGTTCCGCTGCAGCGTCCGGTAGTCGCGACCGTAGAGCGCGCCGGGAAAAAGGACACGGTCGGACGCGTGGGAGTGAAGCTGTTGGACGAGCTCTGCGGCGTACAAGCCTTTGCCGAGCATGACCAGGGGCGGAACCTCGCTGTGCGACGAGCTCGCAGCTCTTGACGAGCTCGCAGCTCGCAGCTCGC
>JANMSA010001118.1:0-3141 GCA_031388865.1 Acidobacteriota bacterium
GTAGATCGCGAAAAAAAAGATCGGGAGGAACAGAGGAATCACCGGGTGCAGCCGCGACATCGGGCGCAGGCTCAGCACCAGATAGATGTAGGCGCCCGGTAGCACGTAGGCAGCGTGGGCCCGATACCGCGGGTGGACAAAGAGCACGATCCAGGGAAGCAGCGCGACGAAGTGAACAGGAGCGAGGACGGGAAACGCGAACGGCAGCGCCAGCAGGATTCCGCCGGCTGCCGACAAACCGAGCTTTTCGAGGACGAGATTGACCCGTTCGAGCCGGTTCGATTTCATGCTGCTGGCTGCCATCCTTACACCGCTTTCTTTTCCGCCAGCTTGCGCGCGGAGAACACTCGAGCAAGAACCGGGCGGCTGACGATGATCACGACGAACACCGCGCATGCCAGAGTGAAAACGTCACCTGCACGTGAGTAGAACGTCGTTCCGCGGCGCGAGTCGACAACGACCCGATCGATCATGGTTCCGCGCTCTCCATTGAAAACGCCTTCTCGAACGCCTTGGAGTAGCCGTTGGAGGCGTCCGTTGGGATCAACGAAAGCCGACATTCCGTTGTTCGCGGCTCGGACGACGCTCATGCGATTCTCGACTGCCCGAAACGTGCTCAGGGCCAGCAGGTGCGTGTAGGTAGCACGGCCCAGCACTCCTTCGCTCGTCATGTTCACCAGGAAGTCGGCCCCCTTCTGCGCCGCTTGCCGCCACAACCGGCTACTGGTGACTTCGAAGCAGATCGGGGTCGCGAATCGAACGCTGCCCCCCTCGGCCGGCAGTTCGAAAAGAGTCACATCGCGTCCCGGCACCCCTGACCCGACCCACCCGAGAAGGGCTTTCGTGGTTCGATAGTGCAGGGCCTGCAAGGCCGGCCATTTCCGCAGCGTCTGATTCCAGGGCATCCACTCAGACCAGAAGATCATGTGAATCTTGTCGTATCGTTGGATGATTGCTCCTTCTGGAGAGAACAGATAGGCCGAGGTGTATTTTTGATCCCCGCTGATCGCGGTGTGGGCGCCAACCAGGAGGCGGCTTTTCTTCTCGCGTGCGAGATCGCCGAGCGCACTCTGGTAATCGCTCCTGCGGTTGAGGTCATCAGGGACAGCGTTCTCCGGCCAGACGATCATGTCACTGGCACCGGGCGGGATTCGCTCACGGGTGAATGCGATCTGGTTCGGCAAAACGTCCCGGTTCTTTTCGGCGGTCCGATAGTGGCCCTGATTGGGCTGAACCACAGCGATCCGTGGTCCCGTTCTCAGATGTTCGTCAGTGATTCGGAATGTACCGTACAGCAACGCCCCTCCGAACAGGCACGCCGTCACCGCCAGACCGGTCACGCGCAGACGATTGAGCGTAAACGCGCGGTCTCCGTCGCTGCGCGGGATGATGAAGTCCGCCAGTGCGCCGCTGACCGAGGCCACCAGGAACGAAACTGCTGCCATGCCGCCCAGGTCGGCCACCTGGATCAGCCGCGTCCATCGGAATTGCGAGGACCCAAGAAAGTACATCTGAAGCTGCTGCTGGGACATGAACACGCGCAGCCATTCGGTGCATACCCAGATTGCCGGGACCATGAGTGCGAACGGGAGTCGCGTCCGCCGTAGCGTTCGGAGGAGCAGCGGAAAAAGCAGATACGCGTAGAAGTTCAGGATCGTCAGCGCCAGGGGCACCGCGGGATGGAAGGCCATCATTCCGCGGAGGCTGAGGAAAAGATACGTGAATGAGCCGAGAAGGACATAGCCGGAATGGGCGGTGTACCGTGGGTGCGCGAACAGAACAGTCCAGGGCAGGACGGCGAGGAAGTGAACAGGCGCGAGACGCGGCTCGACGAACGGGAGCGCCAGCAGTATCCCGCCGGCGAGGGTAAGCGCAAGCTTCTCGAGGGTGAGGTTCAGCCGCTCAAAGCGCGCACGAGGGGCTTGAGCCGGCGGATTCGACGGTGGCGCAGCCCGTTTTCTGGAGCGTTTGGACATGATTCGGAGAGGCGAGCAATGGTATTCGACGACCCTGGAAAAGGGAAGCGGATAGATCTTGGGACGCGGCTTCACGCTCTGGCAACCCTGGGCGGATCGGGGCGGCTCGAGGCCTCGATCGAGGATCTCCAGCGCTTCATGGCGAGCGATTGGGATCGTTCTCCGCGCCGCGGAAGCGTGGCCAGGCCATGACCAAAAGCACGACGGTAACGAGCGCGCACGCCCAGGCGAACAGATTCCCCACCCTCGCGTAGATGGTTTGCTCTCCAGTTCCCAGGGCGACAACAGAGAGAATCGCGTCCGCGGGACGGGGGTCGATCGATGGATCAACCGAGTACGTTTTTGCGTAAACACGACCCGAGGAATCGATGTACGCGCTCACGCCGGTATTCACAGCGCGCACGAGATCGCGGCGCAGCTCGACGGCACGATAAACGCTGAGAGCGAGGTGCTGCCACGGTTCGCTCGTGTCACCGAACCAGGCATCGTTGGTCAGGTTCACCAGCAGGTGCGGTCTGAGGCTGGCCAGCTTTCTGCCGAATGCCGGCGTGATCGCTTCGTAGCAGATCATCGGACCCAGCGACCACTCTCTGCCATCGGGGCCCCGGTATGGCAGCGTGACGATCCTGTCTCCCGGCCTGAACTCCATCACGGTGTCGGGAAGGAAGCGGCGGAGCGACGGCAGGATCGCCAGTCCCGGGATGTATTCGCCGAAGACCAGCAACCGAATCTTGTCGAAGCTCCCTCGAAAAAAACCGTCGCCGGCGAGCATGAGCGCCGTGTTGCGCGGATAGGCGGGCCGTTCCGTCCAATCGAAGGTGACCGCACCAAACAGCAAAGGCGCGGAGAAGCCGCGCCGGATCCGGCGAGCATCCCGTGACGAAAAGTCGCGGTATTGGCTCCGGTCAATCGGGTACGGATAGGCACTCTCCGGCCACACGATCAGCTCTGCGCCGGCGGCTTGCAGCGCTGCCGATTGCTGCTGCAGATCGGCAAGCCGGCGAGCAGGGGGCGCGGCCTTTTGTCCCAGCGCTACATTTGGCTGCACAATACCGACGCGAATCTTCGGCGCGCTCGCTCGCGCCTGGAGTGCCTCTTGAATTCGATAATGTCCGTAACCAAGTGTGAGCAGAACGATCGTTGCCGCGATCGTGGCCGGCACCAG
>JANMSA010001129.1:0-3515 GCA_031388865.1 Acidobacteriota bacterium
ATCCTGTCGCCCCCGCACTTTCAGTCTCTCTCCGAGATCGACCTGCCGCTGGAGAAGGTGCGCATCGACTGGGCCCAGCAGGGAAAGATGATGCAGGGGCAGTCGGTGATCCTGGTCCCCGGCGTCCCCGTGCAGAAGGGCGCGCTGATCGCGCTCGGAAACCCACACGATCAGCTCGTGGCCATTGCCGAGGTCGTCAACGTGCTGCGGGATGGGGGGCCTGTCGAGGTCAAGCCAAAGGTGATGCTGGCTGGGTGAAGCGGGCGCAGCCCGAAACCCTGAGCGAAGCGAATGGGTCAATGGAGCCCTCTGCAGGACGAAGCCACTTGCGGGGCGGGCGGCGGCCTGTGGCTTCGTCCTGCAGGGGGCTCACCTGACCCGTTCGCTGCGCTCAGGGTTTTCCCTCGCTGCGCTCGGGTGGCGCCCCGGGATTGAATTTCGCACTACCCGCTGTTATGGTGCGCTGTCCCGTCAAAGCCGGACGTGTATTTGTTCAACCATCAACAGGAGATAGATTTGTCGACCACCAAGGAGCAGAAGTCCGAACTCATCCACTCGTATCGCGTCCATGACGCCGATACCGGGTCGCCAGAAGTGCAGATCGCACTCCTCTCGAACCGCATTAGCTATTTGACCGAGCACTTCAAGACCCATGCGAAGGATCATCACTCGCGCCGCGGTCTCCTGAAGCTCGTCGGCCGCCGCCGCCGTCTGCTGGACTACCTCAAGCAGATCGACGTGACGCGCTACCGGACCATCATCGAAAAGCTGGGCATTCGTAAGTAAAGCGATCCAATCCGGGGCGGGCCTCACGGTCCGCCCCTTGTGCTTTCAGGCTGATCCCACCATTCAGCCTCCCCGCGGAAAATCCAACAGCCCGAGGTGATGAGTGGTCTCGCGGCATATCGAAGGGAATCCATGAGCTTCAAGAGAGAGATGCAGATCGGCGGGAAGTCTCTGTCTTTCGAGACAGGTGCGATCGCCAAACAGGCGCACGGCTCGTGCGTCGTTCGGTACGGTGACACCGTTGTCCTGGCTACGGCCTGTTACAAGGAAGGCAACGTGATCGGTGACTTCATGCCGCTGACAGTTGACTACAAGGAGTACACCTACGCAGGCGGACGCATCCCGGGCGGCTTCTTCAAGCGCGAGGGCCGGCCGACCGAGAAGGAGATTCTCACCTGCCGTCTCATCGACCGGCCGCTGCGCCCTTCCTTCGAGAAGGGGTACCGGCAGGAGACGCAGGTCATTGGCCTCGTTCTCTCCGCCGATGGTGAGAACGATCCGGACATTCTGGCCATCAACGGTGCCTCCGCGGCGCTGTCGATCTCCGAGATTCCGTTCCACAACCCGATCGGCGCGGTGCGCATCGGTTACGTGGACGGACAGATCGTCGTCAATCCCACCAACTCCCAGCGCGATCAGTCCGACCTCGATCTGATCGTGGCCGGTACCGACTCGGCCATCGTCATGGTCGAAGCGGGTGCACGTGAGGTGAGCGAGAGCGTCGTTCTCGACGCCTTCGACGCCGCGCACGCCGAGATCAAGCGGATCGTGGAACTGCAGAAGCAGCTCCGCGCCGACGTCGGCAAAGAGAAGCTGAAGGTCGAGTACAAGTCGAAGTTCACCCCGGAGCTGCTGCAGGAGCTCCTCGGCCAGTTCGGCGAGCCGCTCAAGTCTGCGATGCAGACCACGGGCAAGGAAGCGCGCCGCAAGGCAATGAAGGGCGTTCGCGAGCAGGTGATCGGTTCCGTCCCCGCTGAAGACGTCGATCGCGTCACCGCCGTCGCCTCCGCGCTCAATGAGATGGAAGTGCAGATCTTCCGCAACCTCATGCTGAACGACAACAAGCGCGTCGATGGGCGGCGCTTCGACGAGATCCGTCCGATCTCGATCGAGACGGGAATCCTGCCGCGTACGCACGGCTCGGCCATCTTCACCCGCGGCGAGACCCAGGCCCTGGTCACCGTCACCCTCGGCACTCCCAACGAAGCGCAGAAGATCGAAGACTTCGAAGGCGAGACCTTCCAGCGCTTCATGCTCCACTACAACTTCCCGCCGTTCTCGGTCGGAGAAGTGAAGTTCATGCGCGGCCCCGCGCGCCGCGAGATCGGCCATGGCAACCTCGCGCGCCGTGCGCTCGCGCCGCTGCTTCCGACGGACGATGAGTTCGCGTACACGATTCGCTTCGTGTCCGACATCCTCGAGTCCAACGGCTCTTCGTCGATGGCGTCCGTCTGCGGCGGATCGCTGGCGATGATGCAGGCGGGCGTTCCTCTCAAGGGTGCGGTCGGTGGCGTGGCCATGGGCCTCGTCTCCAGCGACGACAACACGAAGCACGCCATCCTCTCCGACATCGCCGGCATGGAAGACCATGAAGGCGACATGGACTTCAAGGTTGCGGGCTCGCGCAACGGCATCACCGCCCTGCAGATGGACATCAAGGTGTCCGGGCTCTCCCGCGAAGTGATGGCCAAGGCGCTCGAGCAGGCCAAGGCCGGTCGCATGCACATCCTGGACAGGATGGATGCTGCGCTGTCCACACCCGCGACCGAGCTCTCCGAGTATGCGCCGCGGCTCTACACGGTCATGGTGCCGAAGGATCGCATCCGCGACGTCATCGGCTCGGGTGGCAAGACCATCCGCTGGATCGTCGAAGAGACGGGAACGAAGATCGACGTTGCCGACGACGGCAAGGTGACGATCGCCTCGATGGACGCCAAGGCGGCCGAGCGCGCGATCGAGATCATCAAGGGCCTCACGGCTTCGCCGGTCGTGGACACCAAGTACAAGGGAACGATCAAGCGCATCGAGCCGTACGGAGCGTTCGTCGAGATCCTGCCCGGCCAGGACGGCCTGCTGCACGTCTCCGAGATGGCGCATCATCGCGTCGCCCAGGTGACGGATCTCTTCCAGATGGGCGACGAGATCGAAGTGCAGGTCGTCGGGATCGATCCCGACACCGGCAAGATCCGTCTCTCGCGCAAGCCTCTGCTTCCGCCTCCGACCGAGGAGGAGCTGGCAGCGTCGCGTGGCGCGCGGGATGACCGTGGTCCGCGCGGTCCTCGCGAGGGCGGTGGTGGTGGCGATCGCGGCGGCTTCGGCGGTGGCGGCAGGGACCGCGGCGGCTTCGGCGGCGGCGATCGTGACCGCGGTCCTCGTCGCGAAGGCGGCGGCGGTGGCGGCTATCGTGGTGGTAGCGGTGGGGGTGGTGGCGATCGTGGTCCGCGCCGTGATGGTGGCGGTGGTGGCGGCGATCGTGGTCCGCGCCGTGATGGCGGCGATCGCGGTCCGCGTCCTCCGCGTCCGGAAGGTGGGAACACCGGCGGCGGTCAGGAAGGCGGCAGCGGCAACTCGGGCGGCGGGACGCCGACCGGTGGCAGCGGCGGCCCGAGCGGCGGCGGCGACAACCAGTAAGCAAGCAAAGGCCGGCGAATCTCGCCGGCCTTTTTGCTTGTCGTGGAAGTTCGTCCCTGTGGAGCGGTGGGCTCCCAGCCCGCCGGGCACCGGCGATG
>JANMSA010001132.1:0-1686 GCA_031388865.1 Acidobacteriota bacterium
CGGTGCACCAGGCCCGCGGCGTGGATCGATTCGAGGCCTGCCAGCAGTTGCGAGGCCATGGTCTCGGCCTCAGCCAGCTCTAGCGGGCTGCGCTCCTCGATCACCTGCCGGAGCGTCATCCCGTCGATGTACTCCATCGACAGCAGCTCACGCTCGTCCACCTCCACCAGATCGAACACGCGGCAGACGTTCGGCGATACGACGTCACGTGCGGACCGCACTTCGCGCCGGACCATCTCGCCCTCGTCGCGGCGGAACGTGACGTCCTTGAGTGCAACTTCGACGCGGAGCTTGAGGTCGTAGGCCAGCCACACCTCCCCCATCGCCCCGCGGCCCAGGAGGCGGCGAACTTCATACCGGCTGCCGAGAACGTGGCCGGCTTCGATGAAGACGGGCGTGGCCCGCCGCATCGTCACGCCATCCTGCGGCGGCCCGGTCGGGGGAACTGTGCTCATGGTTGTTTCGAGAATTCTACGTTACCAGGACGGTGTCGGCGATCGGGCGCCGGTCGCAAGACGAACGCTTACGACGAGGGGCCTTGGAAAGGACCGAAGTGTCGAGAACAATGCGGCACCGGTTCTCGAACCGCTGCTGGGAAACAGTGAATTCTTGGGCGGGGACGGTCGCGCAGCGCGCAGACTGGCGCGTCTGTGCCAAAAGGCCATTTGCGTCAGATCTGCGAATTGAAGGGGTCGACGATTTTCAGCCCTGCCCTCTCGAAGTCTGCGCGGTTGCGCGTGGCGATCACCAGACCATGGACGAGGGCGGTGGCCGCGATGAGGCTGTCCTTGATCGGCATGGCACGGCCGGAAGTGCGAAGAGCCGCGAGCAGCTTCGCCCACCTCAGGCCGGTCGCCGCTTCCCACGGAAGGCAGAGGAGGCGCTGCACGCCCACATCGAACCACCGTTCGAGCCTGGCTCGGCGCCTCCCCCGCGGCAGCAAAAGAATCCCGAACCGAACCTCGCCGAGAATAATGGGATCGACGGCGATTTCCCGCTCGTTGTTCCGCAGCCACTCGACCACGCCAGGATCCGGGGCCGGCTTCGTGGGCTCACTCAAAACGTTGGCATCGACCAGATATCTCACAGAGAGTCGGTCGACTCGGATTCAATGGGGACGAAATATCCCTTCTCCGGGCACGCCAGCAGCCAATCGACGAGGCCTTCGTTCGGCCGGGCTGTACGGCGCACGAGGCGGTACTCACCGCGGTCGAGGCGTTCGACGTCGAACTCCTGGCCCGGCTCAATGCGGTCCTGCTGCCGGAGTTCGGCCGGCAGCACGATCTGACCCTTTGAGGACACAGTCGTCTTCACAGATGTAAGATACTGTCTTACGTCAATCACGTCAAGAGAAGATCCACTGACGCCACGACGAAGCGCCAGCCTCCGCCTCCCCTTCCCGCACACCCTGAAGCAGGCTACGGCGTTCCTTCGGTCCTGGACCTGGTTGATTCATCGCCTGACGGTGCCCGGAAGATCAACGTCACATCGGCCACACGGATCCGGTCGCCATCGACCAGCACCCTCGGACCATCGACCCTCTCCGAGCCGACCCACGTCCCATTCTTGCTTCCCAGGTCTTCGATCACGATTCCGTCCGAGCGCACGCTGATCCGGGCGTGCTGACGCGAGATGTCGATTGAATCGATCCAGACGTCGCAACCCGGATGTCTGCCGATGATCGCT
>JANMSA010001138.1:0-3796 GCA_031388865.1 Acidobacteriota bacterium
CGCACGCGCGCAGGACCGCGACGCGTGATCATCGGATGGGAGCCCTCTGCGTACCCCGCGAGCTCACTTCGACCGGTCGCGCGCGCGAGTCGATTCAATGCCCCGCCTACCACGCTGCGCTTTTCCGGTTCCGCGGAACGAAGAATGTCTTCGAACGTGAGTTCTGGCTCGCGCCCCAACACCATTCCTGCGTCGATCAACGAGCGCGTGTCGCCGCCGCCGTGGACAAGCACGTGCGCGACGAGGTGTGACGGAGACGGAAGACGCACGTCGCTTCCCTCGAAGGTCGACGCAACGGAGTCTCGCCACAACGACTCCAGGAACGCGGCGCTCGCGCCGGGATACGGCGTCCAGTGCAGGTCGCATTCCGCTCCGCGCGTGAAGAACTGAAGGTCGTACCGCACCGTGAGCAGATGAGGATGACCGTCGCGGCCAGCTGTCCATCCCATCCCCTGAAAGAGAGCCGCGGCTCGAGCAAAGTCCGCCTCGTGCACGAGGAAATCGAAGTCGAGCATCGGCCGCAACCCGCGGTCGCCGTAGTACCGGTCCGTGAGCGCCGCGCCTTTGAGCAGCATCACTGCGATCGATTCCTGGCGCAGTCGCGCGATGCTCTTGCGCATCGCCGCGAAGAGGAACTGCGTGCGCAACCACGTCTGCCGGTAAGCGGCCACGGCGCGGTCATACCAGGGGTCGTCGCGACATCCGCGCTCCGTCAGCCTGCGATGAACCAGCGGCAGCATTCGCGCGGTCTCGAGGTCGCACCGATCGCCGTTCGTGCGCTTCCACTCGTCCCATCGCGTGAAGTCACTGAGCAGCGCATGGACCAGCAGTGACGTCGTGGCCGGCACCGTCTCATTCTATGGGTACTGCTATCCTCGCCGCGACCCATGATCCACGACCGCGACGTCGTCATCCTGTCGAGCACTTCCTGGGATCTGGTGTGGGAGGCGAATCACGAGATCGCCACCCGGCTTGCCCAGGCGGGGAACCGGGTCTTCTACGTCGAGCACATGGGCTTCCGCACACCATCCCTGCGGAAGATGAACCGGGTCTTCTCCTACGCCGCTCGCTGGATTCGATCCGCACGCTCGCTTGGCGTCCGGCAGGTTGCGGACGGGCTCTATGTCTGCACGCCCGTGGCACTGCCGCCGTTCGGAGGACGACTGCGCTCATGGCTCAACCGGCACCTTCTTCTTCGCCTCATCGATTCGGCGCGGCGCCGGCTGGGCATGCACGCACCGGTGATCCTCACCTGGGTCCCGACGGATTCGGCGTTCGATCTGATTCGCATGATGAGGACCCCGGACAGCCGGCTGATCCTGTATTGCGTCGAGGATTACGCGAAGATCGTCAGTGCACCGGAGCGCCTCCGCGAGGTCGAGACAGCCCTGCTGCAGGAGGCGGACCTGGTGCTCGCGTCCACGGAGTCACTCGCGGACTGGTGCGGACGGTGGAATCCACACACCATGCTGATGAACCACGGCGTCGACGTTGCCGCGTTCTCAGATCGCGCGCCCGGTGCGGTCCCCTCGGAATTGGAGCACCTGGACGGACCGATCATCGGGTACGTGGGCGGTCTCCATCATGCCGTCGACTACGACCTGCTCCGCGAGGCGATCGCGGCCACGCCTGAATGGAACTGGGTCTTCGTCGGTCCGTACCGCGATCCGCGGGCGAGCCTGCCCGGTACCGGCAACGTGCGGCACACCGGCTGGCGGCCTCACGGGGAAGTGAGCCGCTACGTTCGTGCATTCGACGTGTGCATCATTCCGTATCGCGAAGACGGAGCAACAGACGCGGTGCTGCCCACGAAGCTCTACGAGTATCTCGCCGCCGGAAAACCGGTGGTCTCCACGCGCCTTCGCGCCCTCGAACGACTTCGGAAGGACGATCCTGTCTTCACAACGTGCCCTGCGAACGCACCGGAGTTCGTGGCTGCCATCCGGGACGCCCTGACCGATCCCGGGGACGCAATCGTGATCCACCGCCGCCGTGCCGTCGCGGGGCGGAACGACTGGAGCGTGCGCATGGAACAGATCTCCGACGCCATTCTGAATGCCGGCGAGCCCCTCGCCGAGTCGCAACGACGATCAGGGACCTGACTGCCTCACCGCCCGCGCAAGCACGAGCATCTCGTAATCCGCATCACACCGGCGCAACTCCTCTTCCGACAACTCCTCGGCCGCGAGCCCGTGCAGGAACGCCGTCGCTGCGACGAGATTTCCGCGGCCTTCCACGAGGCAGTTGCCCGCGCCGAACACCTCGTGCAGGAGGCGCGTCATCGAATCTGACGTGAAGCGCCAGAACTCGCCGGTGCTCTGTCGATCGACAGCGCTCAACGGTGCCAGAGCTGGTGCCGTGACGAGCAGCACGCCACCGGGCCTGAGTGCTGCGTGACACGCGCGAAGGGCGGCCGAGGGTGAGGGGATGTACTGCAGGGTCTGGGTGAGGAGGATGCAGTCGAAGGAGCCCGGAGTGAGGAGATGCTCGTCACTCAGATCGCCGACGATCGACGCTTTGGGATTGTTGCTGAATGCGTGGACTACTTCGGAGCGCGTCACCTTCTGCCCGCCGAAAACGCGGCTGTACTCGGCGTGGCCGGTCTCGAGGACTGTGCCACGAACGTCTCCGCGCCACCGCTCGAGGAACTCTTCGATGTAGAAGCGGTCGACGGGACGTCCGCGGCGGAATCCGGAGTGCCGGTCCACCGGCTCGAACGAGCGCAGATCGCCCCAGTTCACGCTGCCGGTGACGCCGCGCGTCACCGCGCCGCGCCATCGGCGCAAGAGACGGGTCAGCAGCAAGCCGCTCCTCCGATGCAGCAACACCAGGAATGGCGCGCCATCGTCACGCGGGCAACGCACGGTATCGTACGTGCTGAAGCATGAGACCGATCACGCATCTGGTTGCCTCCTGTCTGGCGGCCCTTCGTTCTGCCGCGACGCTTCCGGCGGGCGGCCTGCGCATCGTCTCCTACCACGCTGTGGGAACCGAGCTGCCTTTCGCACATTACGGGATCTCCATCGATGCGGGAAGCTGGCGCGAACAGATCCTGCTCATGAAACAGGATGTGGTCCCGCTGCGGCCCGGGTCATCGGGCGTGGCGCTGACGTTCGATGACGGCTACGCAGACCTGCTGACGAACGTGATCCCTCTGCTCGTCGAGCTCTCCCTCCCCGTGACTCTGTTCCTGACTGTCGATCACGTCCGCACGGGAGCACCACTCTATCTGCGCCGTGACGACGTCGCATCGCTGGCGGCTCTGCCGAATGTCACCATCGGGGCGCACGGAGTCTCCCATCGGCGGCTGACGAGTTGCAGCGACGCGGACCTGGAGCGCGAGCTCGTGGAAAGCAGGAAGCTCCTCGAGGACTGGACGCAACGCGAGATTACCGCGCTGGCCTATCCCCACGGTGCGGTCGACCGGCGCGTCCGCGACGCCGCAGAGGCAGCGGGGTACCGGATCGGCTGCACAACGCGCTTTGGATTGAATCGCGAGGCTCGTGATCCACTGTTGTTGTGCCGCACAGAGATCATCGCATCCGATTCGCCGCGGGATGTGGAACGGAAGCTTGCCGGCGCGTGGGACTGGTGGGCATGGCGGCACCGCGACCCCGCGAGCGTCTGATTGGGCCGGCACGGCCGGCAGCGCTCAGTCTGGGGTATCGGCGCACTCGGCCGTTTGCGGTTCTGCTACGGGGGACCCCCTCATCCGCCTTCGGCACCTTCTCCCCCGTAGCGGGGGAGAAGGCTCTCGAATTCAACGTACCCAGAGCCCACGCGCTCTCGACAGGAG